>NZ_JBMDIO010000015.1:0-111551 GCF_057808725.1 Novosphingobium sp. FG90 | reverse complement strand
TGCAGGTCAACGCGATCGCGCCGGGCTACATCACCACCAACAACACCGCCGCGCTCGTTGCCGACGAGACGCGCAACCGCCAGATCCTCGAGCGTATCCCGACCGGCCGCTGGGGCCGTCCCGAGGATATCGCGGGCGCCGCCGTGTTCCTCGCCTCGCAGGCGTCGGACTATGTGACCGGGCAGGTTCTGGCCGTCGACGGCGGCTGGCTGGCGCGCTGATGACCCATAGCGCTTCCGGCCATGTCGTCACATTCGGCGAAGTGCTGTTGCGCTTCGCCACGCCCGGCGCGCGGCTGACGGTGCAGTGCGATGCGCTGGACATGGTCGTCGGCGGGGCCGAGGCCAATGTCGCGGCGGGGCTCGCCTCGCTGGGCCATGACGTGAAGATGCTGACGCGCCTGCCGTCCAGCCCGCTGGGCGACAAGGCGCGCGCGGCCCTCAATGCCGCCGGGATCGATACCGCCCACGTGGCGCGCGATGCCGGTCGCATGGGCCTCTATTTCCTCGAAAGCGGAGCGGGCTTGAGGCCCTCGTCGATCACTTACGATCGGGCGGGCAGTGTGTTCGCGGCCTCCAGGGCGGACCAGTTCGACTTCGCCTCCGCGCTCGAGGGCGCCCGACTGCTCCACCTGTCGGGCATCACGCCGGCGCTCGGCCCCGGAGGCGTCGCGCTTGCGCAAGCCGCCGTCGCCGCGGCGACAAGCGCCGGCGTGCCCATCTGTTTCGACGGCAACTACCGCGCACTCCTGTGGGATGCGTGGGACAGTGACCCGCGCGCGATCCTGACCGACCTGATGCAGTCGGCGACGGTCATGATCGGCAACCACCGCGACATCTCGCTGCTGCTCGGCAAGGCGTTCTCCGGGGACGGCTCCGACCGGCGGCGCGAGGCCGCGCTGGCCGCCTTCGAGGCGTTTCCCAAGTTGCAGCTGATCGCCTCGACCGCGCGGCATGTGGTCAATTCCGGCCACCACCGCATCGCTGCGCGCCTCGATGCGCGGGACGCGGCGCACCAGACCAGCGAGGTCGACGTCACCGGTATCGTCGACCGCATCGGCACCGGCGACGCGCTCGCGGCGGGCGTGCTGCACAAGTGGCTGCAGGGCGCGGACCTCGTCGCCACCGCGCAGGCGGGGCTGGCCTACACCGTGCTCAAGCATACCGTGCCGGGTGACATGTGCCTTGTTGGACCGGACGAACTTGAGGCGTTCTCGGCCAGTGGCGGCGACGTGCGGCGCTAGGCCAGCGCGCAAGTCGTCCCACCTCGAAACATCGGAAAGACAAACCCATGGTATCGATATCCCCTTGCGCGCATCGAATGATATCGATATCAGCCTTGCAACAACCAGACGCCCTCGGGAGAGCGCTCATGAATCGCAACGCCTCGCTCCGCTGCCGCGGACGCGTATCCACGACCGCCAGACTGGCTTCACTGCTTCTGGCCTCATGCTCGGCATTTCCGGCTCTTGCCCAGGACGCCGCCCCTGCGCCCCCGGCTCCGCAGGATGCCTCCGCGAACGAGATCATCGTCACCGGCGTGCTCAACCGCACGGCCAAGCGCGACGCCGCTGTTGCAATCTCGACCATCGATTCCGACACAGTGCAACGCTCGGCCCCGGTCAGTGCGGCAGACCTTCTGAAGAACGTGCCAGGTGTCTATGTGAACTCATCGATCGGGGAGGCGCGCAACATTGTCTATGCGCGCGGCTTGTCGGTCGGAACGCAGTCGGCAACGTCGGGCTATTACTTCGTTGCATTGCTCGACGATGGACTGCCGGTGATCGGCATCCAGGGCAGCGGCTTCCAGCCTGACAGTTTCTATCGTCAGGACCTGACGCTGAAGCGCGTCGAGGCGCTGCGCGGAGGCAGCGCGACCGTCACGGGGCCGAACGCGCCCGGCGGCCTGTTCAACTACATCTCCAAGAACGCCCTCACCGATCACGATGGAGGCGTGGCTTCGGTTCGCCTCGGTCTCGAGGGCAAAAGCCAGCCCTATCAGCGTGCGGACGCCTACTACGGCACTGAATTCGGCGAAAGCGGCGTCTACGGGTCGATAGGCGGGTTCTATCGCCGTTCGTTCGGCGCACGGCCGACCGCCTATCCGTTCAACCGGGGTGGGCAGATCAAGGCATCGCTGGGCTGGAACTACGGCTCCGGCTCACTGGTCCTCTACGGCAAGTATCTCGACGATCACAACGGATCCTACGATTCCGAGCGGATCCCCTCGATCGGGTTCGACGATCCGCAGATCGCGTCCGGCATGTCGCGCTACGACAACTACACGCTGGGCCGCAAATCGGCCTTCACCATTCCCGGGTCGGGCGTCGTGGACAGCCAGCGCTTCGATCCGGACAATCTCGACCACACCGTCGCGCGGACCGTGGGCCTCAAGTGGGAGCACGATGTCGATGACACGCTCCAGATCAGCAACCATTTCCGGTTCAACGACAACCGCCTGAAGCTCAACCAGAACGGCGTCGGAACCTACGGCCTGGACAACCAGAACCTGTGGAACAACCTGGGCTTCAGCGCCGCGGGGCTCAGCCGCGTTCCGGGAACGATCACGGTGACCGGCAGCAACGGCCAGTTGCTCGCCCGCGTAGCCAGCGCCGCGAGCGGCTACACGGTGCTGACCAACAACCTGCCCAACCAGCAGGTTCTGGCCAACGGCGTCATTTCGGGGACCGGCACCTCGACCGATTTCGACGAGCAGTCGTTCATCGATCAGTTGACGATTTCCAAGCGGATCGGCCGTCTGACCGTGACCGCCGGTGGCTATCTCTCGCGTTCGAAGTTCGTGCGCGAACTGCTGCCGCCCGGCGGCTACATCGCCCCGATCGAGTCCGACATGGAGGCAACCCAAGTCACATTCACCGACGCCGCGACCGGCAATGCCTATCAGATGACCAATCCCGCCGGGTTCGGTTCCATCGGTACCGCGCCGGTACGCAACACCGTGAAGAACCGCTCGACCTCGCTGTTCGGCGGCCTCAACTGGAAGGCGACCGACCATCTCACCCTGGACGCCGGCATCCGCTACGAGCGCTTCGGCTACAAGGGCACGAACCTGCTTGCCTCGGCGAACCCGCAGGCGCGCGACCGCGCTTACGGCGGCGTCGATGGCGACCCGCTGACGATCTACGACAATCTCGTGGGCGTGCTGAACCGCGAAGTGCCCTTCGACAAGAAGTTGAGCTTCGTGAACTATACGGCGGCCGCCAACTACCGTTTCTCCGATCGCTTCTCGGCCTATGTCCGCTACGCCCGCGGCAAGAAGAACGGCGACGGACTTTGGGGCGGGTACGACACCGTGTTCAAGGCGCAGAACCAGCCGATCACGCCGCCGCTGATCACCCAGTACGAAGCGGGCTTCAGCTATGTGAGCCCTGCTGTTCGCTTGACGCTGACCCCGTTCCTCACCCTGCTCGACAAGGTGAACGTCGTCGGCCAGGGGACCGACCTTGACGGCACGACTTACGTAACCACGCCCGCCTTCAACAAGACAAGGGTCTACGGGGTCGAGATCGAGGGCGATGTCCGCGTGACGCGCCAGCTGCGGCTGACGGCGGCCGTGACGCTCCAGAAGGGCAAGGCGCTCGAATGGTACAACTGGAACATGGGGCAGACGGGCCGGGCAGACGATCAGCTGGAAGCCTATCCTGACAGCAAGCTTGAGAACCTTGCAAAGGTGCAGGGACGCATCGGCGTGGAATACGCGACGGGTCCGTTCACGGCTCTCGTCAACTTCACCTATCTGGGCTCCCGTCCGTCGAGCTTCACGGGGCTGACGACGTTCCCCACGCAGACTCAGACCGACCTGTCGCTATCCTACGAAGTGACGCCCGACTTCCGCCTCGGCTTCAACGTCAACAACGTGTTCAACGACATCGGCATCTTCTCCATCCAGAACCCTAACCTGCCAGTCTCGGGACTGTCGCAGGCCCAGATCATCAGCATGTACCCCAATGCGACCACTGGTATCCTTACCACCCAGCCGCGCTCGTTCTTCCTGACCGGGACAGCGAATTTCTGATGCGATCGCACAGCTCAGGAGCCACTTCGATGCGCAAACCCGCGATCCTGCGCCGGACCGGCATCGGCCTTGCCGCTATCGCATTGTCCTGCGCGGCGGCCCCTGCCGTTCTCGCGGCGGACGATGCTCTGCAGGTCTATCCCGTGCCGAAGGGACTGCTCTATGCCGCGCATAACGACGACTTCACCGTCCGCGTGCGCAAGCCGGGCGGAGCATGGCAGGATCTCTACGAGTACCGCGTACAGGTCGACACGGACACGAGGCAGAATGCCTCCATGGTGTATTTCGATTTTCAGGGCACCGTGGAAATCGAAGTCCTCAAGAATAACGGCCGCTTCGATAATATCACCGTTGCACCACTGTCGAGCGCAGTGAAGCCAGAACGCAACGGAAGTCTGGTGCGCATGACGCTGACCCGTCCGGAGAGCTTCTCGCTCCAGTTCGATGACGACCGGCTTCACAATCTGCACATCTTGGCCGGCGCCGTGCCCGCAGCCGCACCGAACGGTCCGAACGTGCGCGTTTTCGAACCCGGGCTCCATGTCCCGCCTGAGGGCAGCGACGTGTTCCCGGTCAAGTCGGGAGAGCGCATCTACCTTGCAGGCGGAGCCGTCCTGAAAGGCGCCTTCGCACTGGAAGGCGTGAAGGACGTCAAGATATCGGGGCGCGGGATGCTCTGGGATCCCGGACGGGGGATCGACCTCGAGAAAGCGCAGAACGTCGCGATCTCCGACCTCATCCTCGTCAACAGCGACCGCAAGGACGCCGCGCGGGTCATCAACATCCGCAACTCCAGCAATGTCTCAGTACGCGGCATAACCGGGTTCACCTCAGGCAAGTGGTCGGACGGGATCAACATCTCGACCTCGCAACATGTCTCGGTCGATGGCGGCTATCTGCGCGTATCCGACGACGCAGTAGTGGTCTATGCCGTCGCCGACTGTCCGCTGTGCCGCCAGCGGGCGGCGCAGACGGGCATTCCCGATATCAACCCGCCGGGGGACACGTTCGACATCTCGGTTCGCAACCTGCGCATCTGGAACGACGTGGCCCACGCGCTCTACATCGGGCATTTCGGCGACAATGCCGACCCGCGCACGATCCGCGACGTGACCTTCGACAACATCGACATCGCCAACCTGGACGAAGACGATCCCGACTGGGAGGGCGTCATCGCCGCCTACTCGGGCGACAGCACCCTCATCCGCAATATCACGTTCAGTAACATCCGCGTCGACCGGATCGAGGAGGGCAAGCTGATCAACATCGTCGCTGGCGACAACGCGCGCTACAACAAGGCGCCGGGACGCGGGATCGACGGAGTTACCATCCGCAACGTCACCTTCACTGGCGAAGGCATGCCGAGCCAGTCGATCATCTCGGGCCTTTCCGCGAAGACCGCGGTTCGCAACGTCACGATCGAGAACCTCAGCATAGCTGGCCAGGGCATCGACACCCCGCAGGCGGCGGATATGGTGGTGGGCAAGCATGTCGAGAGCTTGCGCATCCGCTGATGCGGTACGCCCACCGGGAGAGAGAATAAGCATGAAGACAAATCGCCGCACCATCCTGGCAAGCCTTGGCGCTGCCGCTACAGGGATAGCCGCGACCATCCCCGCGGCCCGCTCCGAGGTCGCGCCAGAGGGGCGGCGCCTGACCGTCTCATCGCCCGATGGACGCACCACGCTCGAACTGCTCGTTCCCGCATCGCGCCGCGAGCACCCGCGCTGGGCCGCCCGGCATGGCGATGCCGTCATGCTGGAACCATCGCGCTTGGCACTCGTGCTTGACGATGGCAAACGCCTCGGACCGGATGCGAAATTCCTTGGCTCGGAGATTACCGCCATCGATGGCACCTGGCAGCCGCCGTATGGGATCGCCGCGCGCTATGACGGCAGGGCTAGCCAGCTGGAAGCGCGCTTCGAGGACCGCCGGACGCGCATCCGCTTCGCAATCCGCCTGTTCGCGCACAACGACGGGATCGCCTGCCGCTTCGTCCTGATCTCCGCGCCAAAGAAATCCATAACGCTGGGCGGCGAGCAGATCGAATTCCGCATGCCAACCGGAACGCGTGTGTGGACCAGCCGCGACGAAGGCGAATACGCTGTGTCCTCGCCAGGCCGCATAGCGCCTGCGCCCCATCCCGAATTGACCGCCAGCACCGACAAGGGCGCGCTGGCCGACACGCCGGCGCTGGCCCAGACACGTGCGGGCCTTGCCATGCTGCTATGCGAATCCGACCGGCTGCACTACCCGCGCATGATGTTCGCTCCGGGTGAGGACGAGCAGACCATGGTCAGCCGCCTGATGCACTTCCCCGGCCGCGCCACCGGCTATTCGGGGCCCGGCGACACCCATGCCGCTCCCCTGTTCGCCGTCGAAGCACCTTTCACGACGCCCTGGCGCGTCATAATGGTCGGCGAACGTCCTGCCGCGCTGATCGACAAGGCCGGGCTCGTCCCCACGCTTGCCACGCCGGACAGGCTGGGCTCCGAAGACTGGATCCGCCCGGGCCGCGCCTTCCGGATCCGCAAGCCCTATTCGAACGCAGGCGCGATGGAAGGCATCGCCTTCGCCTACGAACGCAAGCTCGACTACATCGAGTTCGACGCGCACTGGTATGGCGACGGCACCGACCCCAGTGATGCGACCCGCCCCATCGACGGTTTCGACATCGAGGGCATCGTTGCCGCCGCGCGCGCGAAGGGGATTGGCACCATCGTCTACGTCGACCGCGTGCCCGCGATGCGTCAGCTCGATGCCATCGTCGCCACATACCGCAAGTGGGGCATCGCCGGGATCAAGTTCGGCTTCATCTGGGAAGGACGGCAGGAGGATGTGGACTGGATCTACAACCTCGTGAAGACCTGCGGCGACAACCGCCTCCTGGTTAACCTGCACGACAACCTTCGTCCCGCCGGGCTGGAGCGGACCTTGCCGAACTACGTCGCACTCGAAGGCGTGCGCGGCAACGAACAGTTCCCTACCGCAAGGCACAACGTCACCCTGCCCTTCACCCGCGCGCTTTCGGGTCCGATCGACTATACGATCTGCTACGACCACTACATGAACAAGACCACCAACGCGCACCAACTGGCGATGGCGGCCGTCTATTATAATCCGCTGACGTTCCTCTACTGGTACGACGCTCCGGCCAAGTACCGCGCCGGCAGCTGGCCCGCGCTGCAATGGTTCGACGAATGTCCCACGACCTGGGACGAAACCCGCGCGATTGGCGGCGAGCCCGGCGAATATGTGGCGGTCGCGCGGCGAAGCAGCAATCGTTGGTTCCTGGGCGCGATGACGAACGAGGAGGCCCGCACGATCCAGATCCCGCTCGCCTTCCTGGGCGAAGGCAAATGGCAGGCGATGGTCTTTGCGGACGGTTCCCGAGCGCCGGAGCCCCGACGGACCAAGGTGGACATCGCCCGGCGCGAGGTGGATGCCGCTGCCATTCTGACCGTCGCGATGCAGCCGAGCGGCGGCCAGGCGATCCTCTTCGAGCGCGTGAGGTGATCATGGGCCTGACAATGAACCTCAAAGCAAATTGTCCAGGCGCCACGGCCTGGACGGGGAATGGATGAGATGATGCGAAGCGCCCTGGCCGCCATGGCCGTGATACTGTCAGCCGCGCCCGCGATGGCACAGGGCCAGGCATACGAGCAGACCGGAGCATCGCCTGCCTCCCTGGCATTCAATCCCGCCAACATCGCGCGGGTGAAGCAACTCGTCGCCAGCGACCCCGAAGCACGCGCCCGCTGGAATGCCCTGCGCAAGACGGCGGACAAGGCGCTGACTTCGACCCCGCGCGGCGACCGCGAGATCGACAGTGCTCTGGAAGCGCTAGGGCTCGCATTCCGCGTCACGGGACAGGCGAAGTACGCGCAAGGAGCCAAGGCCCTCCTGCTGCAGCGCGCGGCCAGAAAAGACTGGCTGACCGACACCCCCCTCGCGCGCCGCGAACCGCCCTGGAGATCCGATCTCGGTATGGGTTATGCCGCCGCCAGCACCGGCATTGCTTATGACGCCGTGCGCGACACGCTGTCGCAGGCCGAGCGCCAGACCATCGTCCAGGGCCTCATCCGCGGCGCTATCCTCCCGATCATGGACGACTGGATCGATGGCGCAAGGCGCATCCATGCGCTCGACACGATGGGACATAACTGGTGGGCGCATATCGTCTTCGGCGCGGGCGTCGCCGCGCTGGCCGTGCGCGAGGATGATGCTCGTGGCCTCGAGTGGGCTCGCCGCATCGACGAAGCGAGCGTGGAATGGTTCGAGTTTCCGGGCACCCGCATGGGCAGCAAGCCACCCACCTTCGGCCGTGACGGCGCCTACTCGGAAACTGTCTCCTATGCCGAACTGGCATTGCACAGCCTCATGCTTTTTCGCCGCTCGTGGACCGAGGCGATGGGAACCGCGCCTTCCCCCATCAAGGGTCTCGACAAGATAGCAGGCTATTTTCTCGCCACCAGCTATCCCCGCAACGAGGGATGGGTGTCGCTCAATTTCGGTGACAGCCGCCCGCCAAGTTGCGGTTGCCACACCTTGGCCGACCTGTGGGCGCTCGGCGACCACAATCCCGAGTACCTGAAGTATATCGCTGGCTTCTCCGGCGTGCCCGCGAAGGATGCGTGGAAGGATGCCACCAACCTTCCCTATTTCCCTGACGCCTCGGCGCGCGCCTCAGCATCTTCGTCCACCACGACATCGCGCACGTACGTATCGCGCGAACAGGGCCTGCTGACCATGCGCAGCGACTGGTCCCCCGATGCGACGCTCCTCGGGGTCAAGTCCGGGTTCACCTGGAACCACAACCATGCCGACGCCGGCAGTTTCATCCTCTACCACAAGGGGCGCACGCTCATCGCGGATTCCGGCCATTCGGGCTACTCGACGCCGGAATACGATGGCTACTACCGGCAAAGCGAAGCCCACAACGTCGTCACCATCGATGGCCGGGCGGAGCCCGCCAGCGACCTGTACGACGGGTCGGCTTCGATGGGCACGATCGACCATGTGCTCGATACGCCCAACATTCGCTATGCCTGGGCGGATGCCACCGGTCCGACGAGCCGATATTTCCAGCGCAACTACCGCAATATCCTTTGGGTGGGAGACACGATCCTCCTCATCGACGACTTGCGCAGCCGCGATCCCGGACAGTTTGAGTGGCTGCTGCATCATAGCGGGACGGCGACGCGCAAAGGCAGGACAGTCGAAATTCGCGACGCGGACGCCGGCGTCGACGTCACGCCGCTGTTCCCGGCGGCTCTGCCGGACGGCGGCCTGCCGACCGACTATCCTTATGCACTGCGCCTCGTCGGCCATGAGGGCCTCGCCGACGAGGACCCGAAGATAAAGCAGGCCTACCTCGGCTTCCAGCCGGTCGGGAAAAGCGATCGCGAGAAGTTTCTGGTTGCCCTGCAGCCCCACAACGATGGCATGTCCCCGTCGCGGATCGAACGCCTCGAAGGCACGAACTGGATCGGCGTGCGCATCACCGGCGCCGATCGCATCACCGAGGTCTACTTCAACCTTCTGGCAGACGGACGACTTCGCCATCGCAATGCCAACGCCACGATCGCCGGGCTCGACACTGACGCCTACATCCTGGCTGTCAGCCGCCCCGTGCGCCGCGACGAAAACACGGCTCCGGACGAGATCACAGTCGTGGACGCAAGCTATGTCCGCCGCTCAGGCGCGGTCCTTGTCGACTCGCTGGCGAAGGTCACCGCCCATCTCGCGATGGGATCCAGCACCCAGGTTCAGTTCAGCGGCACCCACGGGACCGTGCGCATCGCCTGCTCGGCGCCCGTGCAAGTGGCAGGCATGGAGGGGACGGCCGCTTGCGCAAACGGCCAGGCCGTATTGCCCAGAACGAATTGACCACCTTACCCCCGCGACACTCACGGAGAGGAAAGTCAATGAGCAAGGCGTCGTCGAAAGGCCCTTCTCCGCGTTGAACAACTTAAGAAATCTTTTCTATCTCGGGACCGTGGCGGCGGGCGCTTAGCAATCCTTTCTGCGGCCGACGCTTAATGGACGCTCGAGCGCAAATTTTGCGTCCCCAGGTGCAGCCCGTCAGCTTTACCTTTCTGGATACCCAAGAGTGACCTATTCCGGAAAGGCGGCTTCGGGTCGCAGACTTGTTCACGTCCGCCATACTTCCCAAAATCAGACATCGGAAATAGCCGATCTTTTGTTGACCGGCTTGATTGCATCGGATAATTACGATGCATGGACACCAGCGATGCACTCTTGATTCTCTCTGCTCTCAGCCATCCGACGCGGCTCGAAGCGTTCCGCCTGCTGATCCGGCACGAGCCTGAAGGTCTGTCGACCGGCGAACTGGTTGAGGCATCGAGGCTGACCCAGAGCACGTTCTCGACGCATCTTGCCGTGATGGCGAAGGCCGGGCTGGTGCTGTCCGAGAAGCGCGGTCGCCAACAGATCCAGCGCGCCAACCTCGACGCGCTGCGCGGCCTCATGGTCTATCTGGCCAAGGATTGCTGCCAGGGGCGCGCTGAACTGTGCGAGCCGCTTATGGCCGAACTCACCTGCTGCTGAAGAGGCAACAATGACCGATATCGTGATCTACCATAACCCGCTTTGCGGGACATCTCGTAATGCCCTGGCCATGATCCGCAATGCGGGCATCGAGCCTCATGTCGTCGAGTATCTGAAGACGCCGCCAAATCGCGCGCTGCTGGTCGGGCTCATCGAGCGAGCCGGCATCACCCCGCGCGCTCTGCTGCGCGAGAAGGGTACGCCTTATGCCGAACTGGGCCTCGGCGACGAGACCTTGACGGACGAGGCCCTGATCGACGCGATGATGGAGCATCCCATCCTCATCAATCGGCCGCTGGTGGTGTCGCCGCTGGGCGTGAAGCTCTGCCGCCCCTCCGAAGAAGTGCTGGATCTTCTGCCAACCGAGCAGCGCAGCACCTTCGTCAAGGAAGACGGCGAAGTCGTGGAAGAGACCCGGCGATGACCCTTTCGGTTCGCAGCGCAACGGTCGGCGATGCGCGGGCCATTGCGGCCATCTACACCCATCATGTCTTGCATGGCACGGCGACCTACGAAGTCGTACCGCCGACCGAGGACGAGACCGTCGAGAAGATCTTGACGGTAACTGGCCGGAGTTGGCCGTTCCTCGTCGCCTGCGATGGCGATCAAGTGGTCGGCTATGCCTACGCCACGCAGTTCCGGGATCGCCCCGCCTACGCCTATGCCTGCGAGAACAGTATCTACGTGGCGCACGACCGGCGCGGTGGTGGCATCGGCAAATTGCTGCTCAAGACCCTGCTGGGAGCCGCCGAAGCTTATGGCTTCCGGCAGATAGTCGCCGTCATCGGCGGAGGTGAACCGGCCTCCGTCGGGCTGCACGGCTCCTGCGGCTTTGAGCACGCTGGACGCTTGACGGGCATGGGCTGGAAGGCCAGCCGCTGGCTCGACACGGTTTACATGCAGATCGCCTTGGGCTGCGGTATTTTGACCGCGCCTGTCTCTCCTGGGAAGGGCTGACGACCATGTCGCTATTCGAGCGCTATCTCTCGCTTTGGGTAGCCCTGTGCATCGTAGTGGGGATCGGTCTCGGCCACTTGCTGCCGGGCGCCTTCGAGGCGATCGCAGCGCTGGAGATCGCCAACGTCAACCTCGTGGTGGCGGGCCTGATCTGGCTGATGATCATCCCGATGCTGCTGCGGGTCGATTTCGGCGCGCTCTATAGCCTTCGGCAGCACTGGCGGGGCATCGGCGTCACCCTCGTAGTGAACTGGGCGATCAAGCCATTCTCGATGGCGCTGCTCGGCACTTTCTTTCTCGGCTATCTGTTCGCGCCGATGCTGCCTGAAGGCGCATCGTCGTCCTACATCGCCGGGCTGATCCTGCTGGCTGCAGCGCCTTGCACCGCGATGGTCTTCGTCTGGTCCAACCTCGTCGAGGGCGAGCCAAACTACACCTTGAGCCAGGTCGCGCTGAACGACCTGATCATGGTCTTTGCCTTCGCGCCGCTCGTGGGTCTGCTGCTGGGCGTCGCATCGATCACCGTGCCGTGGAGCACGCTGGCGCTGTCGGTGGGCCTCTACATCGTCGTCCCGGTGGTAATCTCGCAATTGCTCCGCCGCGCGCTCCTTCGCAGCGGTGATAAGCGGCTCCAGCAATTTCTGTCCGCCATTGGCCCGATCAGCCTTTCGAGCCTGCTCTTGACGCTGGTTCTATTGTTCGGCTTTCAGGGCGAGCAGATCATCCGACAGCCGCTGGTGATCGCGCTGATTGCCGTGCCAATCCTGTTTCAGGTCTATTTCAATGCCGGCATCGCCTATTGGCTCAGCCGCCGTTTCGGCGTGGCATGGTGCGTCGCTGGCCCTTCGGCGCTGATCGGCGCCTCCAACTTCTTCGAACTGGCTGTGGCCGCTGCCATCAGCATCTTTGGCCTCAGTTCCGGTGCCGCACTGGCAACGGTCGTGGGTGTGCTGGTCGAAGTGCCGGTGATGCTGTCGATCGTCGCCTTGGTGAAGCGGACCCGCCCCTGGTACGAGAAAGGTATTCCCACATGAGACTGCGCGAGCTTGCCGCCCCTGCTCATCTTCCTGCGCTGGAAAAGGCTTTCGCGCTGGCTCGTCCCGCCGCAGGCCTTGGCCCGGACCAACCGCCTCCGCGCATTCTCCTGCTCTACGGTTCGCTGCGGGAACGCTCTTTCTCGCGCCTCGCCGTGGAGGAGGCGGCGCGCCTGCTGCAATTCTTCGGCGCCGAGACGCGGATTTTCGATCCCAGCGATCTGCCATTGCCCGATCAGGTGGCGGGAGACGATCACCCGGCCGTGCATGAACTGCGCGAGCACGCGCTGTGGTCGGAAGGCATGGTCTGGTGCAGCCCGGAGCGGCACGGCCAGATCAGCGGCATCATAAAGACGCAGATTGATCATCTGCCGCTCCAGATGCGCGGAATGCGGCCAACGCAGGGGCGCACGCTTGCAGTCATGCAGGTATCCGGCGGCTCGCAATCGTTCAACGCCGTGAATTCACTGCGCCTGCTGGGCCGCTGGATGCGGATGTTCACGATCCCAAACCAGTCGTCGGTGGCGATGGCATACAAGGAGTTCGACGAGGACGGCCGGATGCGGGCATCGAGCTATTACGAGCGCATAGTCGATGTGATGGAGGAACTGGTGCGCTTCACCGTGCTGATGAGGCCGCACGCGGCGCAACTCGTCGACCGCTACTCCGAGCGCAAAGAGGCCGGCGTTCCGATCGATGCTACAACGGACCATTCCGCTATAGTGATCGCGGCCCAGTCTTGATTCCGCAGCCGACCCTTTTGCCGGACGTTCAGCGCCCAATTTTCGATCCCCAGCAGCAGACGTTCTGCTTTTCCGCCAGCGGTCGACCAGAGCCGACCGTTTCCATTGTCTGTGGTGAACATCCGACCTCTGCCGGAGCTGCCAATTGCCAGCTGCGTGCATGTGGCCTGATTGACAGGGGCAATCATCGTGCCGATTGTGGTCTGATCAAATTCTGCGTTGAAAAGGTTGCGCTGCTGTGTCGGTCGGGAAGAAAAGAGCGGACCAGCATCTGACCGATCAGGACGGGATCAGTCTCCTGCGCGCGAAGCTGCCGCGCCATTGGCTGCTTCGGGAATATCGGCCCGATTACGGGCTCGATTTCACGATCGAGACTTTCAAGGCGGCGAACGCTGGTGGCGCGGCAGTTAAGGGCGGTGCCACCTATGAAACGCTAGGCGAGCATGTGTTCGTCCAGCTGAAAAGTGCAGCGGAGCCCGACGTCCATTCACTTGACATCTACGGGCGCTCCAACGTCGAGAAAGGTCCCGAGCAGCTCAACCGGAAGGACAAGATCGGAACGATCGAGACTTACCGGATTCAGCTCGAGCTGAGCGAGCTGGTCACCGTCGAGCGCATGGGGATCGGCGTGCCGGTGCTATTGGTGGTCGCCGATCTCGCCCGGCAACGTTGTTCGTACGTCTGCCTCAACGACTATATTGACAAGGTCCTGATCCCCCGGCACGCCGACTATCGAACAGCGGGATCGCGTGTGATCCACGTCCCAGTCTGGACGGAGATTGGGTCCGAAGTCGGTCTGTCTGGCCTGCGCTGGTATGGGAAGCGCGCCAAGCTGCTCGCCGCGTTCCAGCGGTTCCGATACCAGTATTCCGAGCTTCAGTACCGCGACAATGGGGAGTGGCTACCGCTCGCCCGCTATTTTGCCGAGCGGATCGTCCGGTACGATTTCTGGGACGACACCGAGATGTGTAAGCCGATCGCATATTACGGCGAGCGGCTTCGGCAGTTTCTGGAGACCGAGCAACCGGGTTGCCTCACACTACGCGAGGACGCAGTACCGGATAGCTTCCGCAACGAAGAGTTCTTCGAGCAAATGAAGCAGGAGGACGTATTTGAACTCTGGCGATGCCTGGCGCATTTGCCAAATATCTACGAGGACGTGTGGCGCGAGTGGTTTTTGCCGACCGGACTCGGCCAAGCTGCGTCTGCACCCTAGCAAAGGACTTCGAGCGAACCATCAAATCAAGAACTGCGTTACTGAATGCCGCCGCTGTCATCGTTCTTATCCGCCGTGTCGCTCGTTACGCATGAGGTTCAAGACAGGCTCGAAGCTGACTGTCATCAAGGCGCCGCACAAATGTTCGTTCGGAGGGCGAGAGATCCCGCCTATGGCGGTTAGGAGATCAGCAGCTATTATGGAGCGGTCAAATCCAAGCTGTCCATAGGCTGTCGGGAGCGAATCGGGAGTGTCAACTGATAACAAGGTAGAGAAGGACTACTTTCTGAACACGAGAAACGCGGATTCGATTTCATCGCTGCCAAATAGGTCCCTGTCGAACGTCGTTTCGGAGCCTGAGGACTTTTTCTCGCGGTCTGGGTTGACCAGGCGGATATCCCAAAGCCGCGCCAAGCGTCCGGAACTCGCGGGCCTTGTGCTAAGAATATAATAACCGGTGTTGCAGCTGGCGATACAAGCGACGATTGGAAGCGATCGCGTCGCGCTCCACCACGTTGTGGACGTTACTCTGGCCGTCCTCTCAAAGTGTGGAGGGGGTCAGCACCCAAGTCAGTACGGCGGCGTTGAAACCAGATCGTGCTGAATGCGGTGCCGCAAACCGGCACTGAAGTGCCCCTACCCTTCCCCGTGTTTGTGCTTGGCGGTACTCTAGTATCTCCCGAACGAAGGACAGCTATGATGGAGCAACCTGCCTTTTTGCGAATAAAGGTCGTTCTTGCGAGAAGTGGGCTTTCGCGGACAACCTTGTATCGCAAGATATCCAGCGGAACCTTTCCTCGCCAGATACCACTTGGTCCCCGAGCTGTCGGTTGGCGAGCCGACGAATTCGAGCTCTGGTGCCGCGATCCTGCGGCCTACCATGCGAACCGGGAATAGCGTCCTTCGTGCATCTCCCGTCGGTCATGGTGTGAGTCGACCATTTCGCGCCCGGCCTTTGTAGAATGTCGATCATGAAGTGTTAGGGTCGAGCCTGACCTCTCCCATGTCAGTAGCGACTGAACGCCTCGTTGCCGACAATCCTGCGAACCTCGTCCTCCCATACCCGAAGGACCCTTCGCTTCTCCTTGACATATTGATGTTTGTTATAGGTATTCGACACCTTCCCACCTACCTTATGGGCCATGACTCGTTCGATGTGGTTCTCGTCGAGAACGGTGTCCTCCTCATCGTCGAGGATACCGTTCGCAAGGGTTGAAAACGTGCGGCGGAGATCGTGTGCGGTCCAGCGCTCATAGGTCAATCCTGCCGCCTTCGCCTTTCGCTCCATCGCCGCATTGAGAAAGTCCAGCGCATTTCCCAAGTCATAGATCGTATATGCCGCTTCGTCGACATATGCACGCAACGAAGGGAACACGTAACGATAGTTGTGGGCGGCGAGCCGACCGGCAATGAGGTCCCGGGCCTTGTCAGCAAAAGGCGTAATATGTGGATACCCCGACTTCATCCGTGCCTCGGAGAGGTCCATCCAAGGACGGCTCATATCCAATTCGCCGCGGACCAGTTCACGAACCTCATCGCGGCGCTGGCCGGTGAGGAGTAGAACAAGGAAATAGGCACGGGACGTAGCGTCAAGTTCGCCAACCATGTCCCACAGCCATCGGACCTCAACCTCGTTCAGATAACGATCACGCATGTTCTGCTTTTCTGTCTTGAGCCGTCGAGCCGGTGAGTCCGACAGCCCAGTCCGCGCTTCCGATTCTTCCGCCCACTTAAAGAATCTTTTCACATACCGGACTGCATTGTTGAAGGCCGCCCGCCTCCCCTTCGCCTTCAGCGGGTCCACAATGTCGGCTAGCTCAAGAAACGTCACATCCGTGAGAAGGCTTTCGCCGATGGTATGAGCAAAAAGGCGATCCCACGTCTGGCGCTTGTCGATCAGCGTCTTCTCCGCGTTGCCGCCAGCTTCACCAGACTCATGAAGATAGGCTGTCCACGCTTCCTGACAGGTCATGACCGGCCGCATCGGCTGTACGAGCACAATCCCATCGGTTGCGCCCTCGTCGTCCTCAAACGGGTTCTCGCCACGAGCCACCCGAGCATTGATGTCATTAGCCCATGCACGCGCTGCCGCCAAGGATACCCCGCGCCCGTCCTCGAACCGACCTCCCCCAACCTTCTTCGGCTTCTTGTTGATCTTGCCTTGCCACTGCCATGCGCCTCCCCTCGCGCCGACCACGAAGGTAAGACCCTTGGTCGTGTCTAGGAGCCTCGCAGGCTTTCGTGCGGACTCGGCCGCCTTCAACATGGCAACGGTCAATTGGGTCTTGGTAGCCATCTCGCCCCCGGGTATCCGAAAGATCGGTATCCAAATAGTATCCAAATAGCGTTTCGGACATAAATAAGGCGAAATTTGGATACCGGAAAGCCTTTCCGGATTGAGCTTGATCAGGTAGGTATACGTGATCAGTTCAGGGGCTTTTCCCCTCGTCGGAGCGAAGCGCGGCGATCAACTCGCGCATCGTTTCAGTATCGCGAAGGTTGAGATCGCGCTGAGGGAAAGGCACCTTGATGCCGTTCTCGCGCATAAGCCTCCAGAGCCCTTTGAGGACATCAGAACGCACGTTTCCAGTGCCTTCTTCGGGGTCAGTGATCCAAACATGGATCACAAACGCGACTCCATTCTCCGCAAAGCTGTCGAGCCAGACGGTTGGCGGCGGGGCCTTGAGGACACGTTTCACGGCACCCGCTGCCTCCAGCATCAGCTTCTCGGCAAGCTCGATATCGGCGGCATAGGGGACCACGACCGGGACTTGGATACGCACGTTCTTCGACGAATATGACCAGTTCTCGACCTGATTGATCATCAGGTTCTCGTTCGGGATCAGATATTCCTTCTGGTCGCGCGTGGTGAGCGAGACGGCGCGGATGCCGATGCGGCGGATCTGGCCGAACGTGTACTGCCCGCTCTGGTCGGCGATCGCGATGACGTCACCGGGCTTGATCGACTTGTCCATCAGCAGGATGATCCCGGCGATCAGGTTGCCGAAAGTCTTCTGCAGGCCGAAACCGATGGCAAGGCCGAAAGCGCCCGAGAACACGGTCAACGCCGTCAGGTCGATGCCCAGCACGTCGATGCCGACGAGGATCGCCACGGTCCAGATGAACAGGCTGACCATCTTCTCGGTCAGCAGGCGCTGCGTCATGTCGAGGCGCGTTGCACGCGAGAGCAGGCGGCTCGACAGGCGACTAGTTGCCCAGGCGACGGAAATCACCAGTGCAAGAACCGCGACGATCACGGTCAGATCCCACAACGAAATGCGGCTGGAGCCGACCTGCACCGCCAGCTTGTCGAGCGTGTCGACGATGTTGCCGATGGTGTCGCTGCGCGCCGAGACGACGTTCTTGATGCCCTCTGCGCCCGCGACGGGCTCGGCATGCTCGATCACGACGGCGGTTGCTGTCGCGGTCGGTGCCGGACTCGCCGTAGCGGCCGCGACCACGGACGCGGTCACGGCTGCCGCCACGCGCCCAGCGCCTGCTCGATGTCGGCGATGAGGTCTTCCGGTGCTTCGAGCCCGATGGCAAGGCGCACACCGTATCGGTCGTCTGTCCCGGCAGGAGCAGGCGGCCAGGCCATGCGGCTGCGGTAGGCAGAAGGCTCGATGGGGATCGCCAGGCTCTCGAACCCGCCCCAGGAATAGCCGATGCCGAACAGCGTCAGTGCATCGATGAAACGGTTGCGGGCGGCGGCGTCACCGCCCCTGAAGGTAAAGCTGAACAAGCCGCAGCCGCCAGTGAAGTCACGCTTCCACAAGTCATGCCCGGGCGCGCCGGGGAGCATAGGACAGAGCACTTGCGCCACTTCCGGCCGGCCCGCAAGCCACCGCGCGATCGCCAACGCGCTTTGCGTCTCGTGAGCGAGGCGCAAGTGCAGGCTGCGCAGACCGCGCAGGGCAAGCGCCGCATCGTCCGGCGAGACCACGGTGCCGAGTTGCTGCGCACGCGCCCGCAGTTTCGCGTAGAGGTCCGGGCCAGCGCTGGCGCTGCCCATCATCAGGTCCGAATGGCCGCCGACATGCTTGGTCAAGGCCATCAGGACCACGTCGATCCCGTGGCTCAGCCCCGCGAACCCGAGCGGGCTGGCCCAGGTATTGTCGAGCACCGAGACCGCGCCCTTCGCCCGCGCGACACGGGCCAGCGCGGGCAGGTCACACATCTCCATCGAAAGGCTTCCGGGCGCTTCAAGCAGGACCGCGCGGGTGCGATCGCAGAAGGCGGCCTCATAGGCGTCGAGGTCCAGCGGGTCGAAGAAGCGCGTCTCGATCCCCAGGTCGGTGAGCAGTCCCTTGCCCATCGAGCGAGTCGGGTCATAGGCATTGTCGGTGATCAGCACGACGTCGCCGGGGCGCAGCAGCGTCAGCATGACGCCGGCGATGGCGGCAACGCCCGAAGGATAGAGCACCGTCCCCGCCGCGCCGGGCTCCAGCGCGGTCAGCGCGTCGGCCAGCGCCCACTGGGTAGGGGCGCCGCGACGCCCATAGAAGAAGCGCCCGTCCTCGTTCGTGCGCGGCCCCTGCGCCAGGGAGGCGGTGTTCTCGTAGAGGTGCGTGCTGGCGCGCCAGACCGGCGGGTTTACGACCGGTCCGGTCCATTCGCTGCGCCGCCCCGCACCGACGATGACGGTGGCGTTAGAGAGAGTTCGGGGGGCATTCGTGCTGCTCAATGTCGTCTCCGCATGTGGGGAGCGCCGACAGTAGGCGAAACCGGAGCGAGAAGGAAACCCGCCTCACCCCGCAGCGCGGCGCTGGCCATCGGGCAGAACCGGATAGGCCCTTGCCTCGGCCACCTCGCGCGCGCCGAGTTCGCGGTGTTCCATCGGTCCGGTGTCGAGTCGCAGCGGGGCCAGCGCCCTGCCATCCGAGATTCCGCCCGAAATCCCGAGCGTGAAGACCCGCCGGACGGCTGCTGCATTCTCCGCGAAGACGACACAAAGGCGCAGCAACGGCACGAAGAAGGACGCATTCGCGCGCTGAAGGGGCCGGATCGCGCTCAGTGGCAACTGCACTTCGCCGGTCAGGGTTATGCTTTCTCCGGCAGTCAATGCAGGCACCGGCTTCAGCCGCGTCAGCGTTTCGGGCGATGGCGCGAGTTGCTGCTCGGAGGTCAGCGAGCCATGCGCACCGATCATGTCGCCGATCAGATGACCTGCCGGAAGGTCGTGAGCCGCTGTCAGCGTCACGCGATACTGCAGCGTCGCGAAGACCAGCGAGAGGCGCAGGCCCACCGGTTCGACGGCGATCTCAAGGCCGTCCGGTGTCGGCCCGTCTGGTGCCGGACTATCTGGCGCGGGACTGGCCGAAGGTTGCGATACATCGGCGCGGGCAGCAGGCGCAGGCGGCGGCGCGAAGTCAGGTGACGGTACGGCGGCCGCCGCCTTCGGGGCGGGAGGCGCGACCGGTTCCGCAGCGACGGCCGGCGCTTCGGACCAATCCTCGACCTCTTCGGCCGGGCGCTTGCGGCGCAGCACGAAGGCCAGCACGCCAAGAACGGCCAGCACCGCCGGGATCGCCCATACCCATGCGGGCCAGCCCGCCTTCGTTGCCGGGCCGAGGGGCTGCGCTGCGGCGGTCGGCCCGGCGGAAGGAGCTTGCTGCGGGGATGGCGCAGGGTTCGGGTCCTGAGCGACCGGTACGGACGGGGTGTTCTGCGGCACCGGCGTTGCGGATGCGCGCGGTTCCGGCGCGACGGCGCCGGGCGCCGCTGCCGCCGACGGCCGGACCCGCGGCGTCGTGGACGGCTCAACGCGCGGGGACTGAGTGCGCTCGGACTGAACGCGCGCGGGCTGGCTGGCTGGCGACCGAACCTGCGGCGCGGGGATGTTGATGGTCGGCGGCGGTGTCTGGATCGGGGCGGAAGGAGGGTTCTGGGCATGCTCGGACGCCGAATTGCGCGGCCGCACGACCGGGTTCTGCGGATCCACAGGGCCTTGGGCACGAGTGCTCGGGGTCGCGGTCGGTTCGGGAAGACTCCAAGTACTTCCGGAATTGGCCGCCTGGGCATGGACGGCAGGGGCGCAGAGCGATCCCGCCAGGATTACGGCCAGCGCGGTCGAGATCGCCGCGCGCGCTATGATCGAATTCTTGCCCCTCATGGTATCTTCGGTCTTCGCCAAACTTCGTGTGAACCCTCAGTTAATGCCTCCCGGCCGCACGACAAGGTGTGGCCTGCCATCGTCCACCGACGGTGTGACATATGGGCCACCGGTGACATACTTGCGTTCGCGCGCCCTTGGCGGCATTGCCGGATCATGACTGACACCTCTCTCCCCCTCCACCTCGGCCAGCAGAGCGGGCTTCCCGCTTCGCCTGAGGAGGCCCGGCTCGATTACGTCCCGAACCCGCGCGTCGGCAGCCTCTATCTCGTCCGTTTTGCCGCGCCTGAATTCACCTCGCTCTGCCCGGTGACCGGACAACCCGACTTCGCGCACCTGGTCATCGACTATGCTCCCGGCGAAACCATCGTCGAATCGAAGAGCCTCAAGCTGTTCCTCGGCTCGTTCCGCAACCATGGCGCCTTCCACGAGGACGTCACCGTCGGCATCGGCCAGCGCCTGTTCGACGAGATGAAGCCGCTGTGGCTGCGCATCGGCGGCTACTGGTATCCGCGCGGCGGCATCCCGATCGACGTGTTCTGGCAGTCCGACGCGCCGCCCGCCGGGCTCTGGGTGCCTGACCAGGGCGTGCCGGGCTATCGCGGCCGGGGGTGATCGGCCCACCGGCCTCCCCCTTCACCGCTCATGCTGAGCTTGTCGAAGCATCCGGCATGGCGCCTAGCCTCGGGGCCTTCGACAGGCTCAGGCTGAGCGGGGTTGGCAGGTCACAGTCTGTTGGATTTGCACAGATTCAGAACCCTGCGCTGGCAAATCGCGCGCCATTGACCCGCGTAAGGTCGATGGTGCCCTTGCCGATCGAGGCCATCTGCCGATTTGTCAGGCACTGAGCGTAGACGGCGGGCGCCTCGGCCTTGCGGGCAGCCTCAGTATCAAGCGCATTGTCGATACCGGCATCGCAGGAACCGCGCGTCTCGTAAGTCTGCACCGGCGTCTCCAGACGCTGACAGGCCGTGCCGTCGTCCGAACAGGCGAACAGCGCGAGAGCGTAAAGGGTTGCACTCATGGGGGCAGTCTCCTTTCACCCTAGACAACGACCCCGCCGCCCCATGTATCCCGGGCGACCTGAGAAAAAATGAATCCGCTCCAGAGGATTACGGGCTGGAACCTTGTGCGCCGCAATGCGTAGAACAGCGCTCATGGACCAGACCAAAGCCAAGCTCATCATCCGCGAAGCGACCGTCGCGGACGCCGCCGCGATCGCCCGCCTCTCCGTCAAGGTCTACGGCAAGGCCGACGCCTTCACCCGCGCCGAGATCCGCGGACAGGTCATCAATTTCCCCGAAGGCCAGTTCGTCGCCGAATACGAAGGCAAGGTCGTCGGCCACTGCGCGACGATGATCGTCACCTCCGACCTCGCCTTCAAGCCGCACACCTGGGAAGAGATCAGCAACGGCGGCTATGGCCGCCCGCCCGCGCCCGAGGGCGACGTGCTCTACGGCTTCGAGGTCTGCGTCGATCCCGACTATCGCCGCCTGCGCATCGGCCAGCGCCTCTACCGCAAGCGGCGCGAGGTCTGCCAGTATTTCGAGCTGAAGGGCATCGCCTTCGCGGGCCGCATGCCCGGCTACTACCGCCGCAAGCGCCAGTACCCCGATCCGGCCGATTACGTGCAGGCGGTGCGCGACAAGAAGATCCGCGATCAGGTCATCAACTTCCAGATGAACGAGGGCTACGAGCCGCGCGGTATCCTGCCTGACTACATCCCGGCCGACCGCGAGAGCGGCGGCAATGCGGTCCTCATGTACTGGACCAACCCGCTGGCCCCGCTCGACACCGGCAAGGCGATCCCCGGCCTCAAGGAGCGCGTCCCCTCCAGCGTGCGCGTCGCCACCGTGCAGTTCCAGATGCGCAAGATCGACACGATCGACGAGTTCGAGGCCCAGGTCGAATACTGGATCGACGTCGCCGCCGACTACGAGAGCGACTTCGTGGCCTTCCCCGAGCTGTTCACCCTCGAACTGCTCTCGATCGAGGAGAAGAAGCTGCAGCCGGTCGAGGCGATCGAGAAGATCGCGGAGTACACCGAGCGCTTCGTCGAGTTCATGCAGCGCATGGCGGTCAGCTACAACATCAACATCATCGGCGGCTCACATCCTACCCGCGTCAAGCTGGGCGGCGGCAAGAGCGAGATCCGCAACATCGCCTACACCTTCCTGCGCGACGGTGCAGTGCATGAAACGCAAAAGCTGCACCCGACGCCCTCCGAACGGCGCTGGTGGAACATCAAGGGCGGCTACGGCGCCAACGTCATCCCCACCGACTGCGGACCGATCGGGGTGATGATCTGCTACGACAGCGAGTTCCCCGAACTCGCGCGCCACCTCGTCAACCAGGGCGCGCTGATGCTGTTCGTGCCGTTCTGCACCGACGAGCGGCGCGGCTACCTGCGGGTGCGCTACTGCGCGCAGGCCCGCGCGGTGGAGAACCAGTGCTATGTCGTCACCTCGGGCGTGGTGGGCAACCTGCCCAACGTCGAGAACATGGACGTCCACTACGCCGAAAGCGCGATCCTGACGCCCAGCGACTTCCCCTTCGCCCGCGACGGCGTGGCGGCGGACACCGCGCCCAACACCGAGACGATCGCGATCTCCGACCTCAGCCTCGACGCGCTGCTGACCGCACGCCAGTCGGGCGCGGTGCAGAACCTCAAGGATCGCCGCTTCGACCTCTACCGGGTGGAGTGGGCGCAGCACTGAGGGGAGTGCCCCTTGCGTCAGCATTTGGGCTGGCGCCTGCCATTGCACTTGCAGTCCGCACAGCCCCGCTCTACCGCACCTCATGGCCAAAGCAGACCGTCTCGAACGCCTCGATACCCGCCGCGCCGACCTCGAAGTCGATTATCGCGAGGCGCTGATCGCTGCGCTCAAGATATGCGCCGCAGGAAAGTGGGGCCTGTTCGACCACAACGCCGATCGCGCAGCCCGCACCGCCGTAGCCCCGACGATCACCGAGCTGACCGAACTCGCCGAAGAGATCGACGCCGCGCGCGAACAGCTTTTCATGGAACCCTTCGAACTGCACCAAGAATTCCTGCGCCAGCGTGGACCGGTGGATTCGCAGGCCGTGGGCGAACCCAAGCAGGCGCGCGCCTGGCTCGATTGCCTCACGGCGAAGGACCAGGGCGTAAACTCATAAGCAGCACCCTCTAGGCTCACGCGACCCAGCGGATCGCGTTCTCCACCAGCCGCCGGTAATTGGGATCGTCGTAGACGGATGGTCCATCGCCCGGCTGAAGATAGAAGAGCCGGCTGCTTGCCACTTCGCGCGTCCATCCGATCAGGTCGCTGCCCGGCGGGTGATCCCATCCCCCACGGTCGTACATGCTGCCGCCGACCGCCAGTTCGGCGGAGAAGAACTGTTCGCGCGTGAAGGGAATGTCGGCCCGCAACAGGGGCGTCACGTCCTCCGCGAAGATCTCCGCAAGGTATGTTTCGTCGGTCAGCGCGAAGCGTGGCGGCAGGCCTGCCGTCACCGGATGATCCGCAAGGACCACCGCCTCGTATGTCACGCCGTGTGCATAGCCGCTGTCGAGTACGCGCCGTCCGCGCACTGTCCCGGGGTGGTAGAGGAACCGCCCGCCCAACCATTCATGGTACTCGTCCCAGGTCGGCCAGCCCGCCAGCGCATGATGCAGCGCAACGACGCCCTTGCCATCCTCCAGCAGCGCACGGAAGCCCTCGGCCAGTCCCGGCGGCGGATCGAGGTGCAGCGGCGCGCCCGCGCCCGCCTCGAAGTCGAGGCCCGGCATGTCGTAGAGGACCAGCGCATCGAACCCGCGCATCCCTTCCGGGTTCATCAGCTTCGCGGCTGCCGGCTGGTCCACCATCGTCGCGCTGATGCCTTCCATCGATTGAAACAGCGCGTCGAACGCAGTGCGATCGAACGGATGCCCGCGCACCGCGACGAGGCACTGGATGGGGGCGCGATGGCGGATGGTCGGCATCAGAGCTTCACGACCACCTTGCCGATGTTCTTGCCGGTCAGCATCCGCTCGTAAGCGGTGAGGACGTTCTCCAGCCCGGCGGTTTCATCGAAGCGGACGGCCAGCTTTCCGGCGTCGAGCCATTCGCGCAGCTGCGGCATGAATTCCGCGCCGCGATGAAGGAAGTCGGGGATGAAGAATCCCTCGATCCGCAGGCGCCGCATCAGCACCTGATCGAACTTTGCCGGTCCCGGCATCGGCGCATCGGTGTCGTATCCCGCCACCATGCCGCACACCGCCACGCGGCCGTAATGGGCCATGTTGCCCAGGACGGCGTCGAGGATCGGGCCGCCGACGTTGTCGAAGAAGGCGTTAATCCCGCCCGGCACTTGCGCCAGGCGTGCAGCCACATCCTCGCTGCGGTAGTCGATCGCCATGTCGACGCCGACCTCTTCGATCAGGTAGCGGCATTTGTCCGCCCCGCCCGCGATGCCCACGACCTTGGCGCCAAGGTTGCGGCCCACCTGACAGGCGAGACTGCCAGTCGCCCCCGCCGCAGCGGAAACCACCAGCCATTCCCCGGGCTTCACCGCCGCGACTTCCCTGACGCCGACGAAGGCCGTCCAGGCATTCATGCCGAGCGCCCCGAAGTGCTGGCGCGGGTCGGCGACCGTCTCATCGACGACTTCCAGCCCGGTCAGTGCCGGGACCACGGTGGCGACGTCGGCCCACTGCCCGAAGCCGCGCACCAGCGCGCCGACCGGATAGGCCGCATCCGCGCTTTCGGTCACCCGGCCGAGCACCAGGCCGACCATCTTCGATCCCAGCGGCAGCGGCGGCTGATATCCATCGGTACGCGGGCTCATCCACATGCGCGTGCCCGCATCCATCGACAACCACTCGACCGCGATGCGCACCTCGCCTTCGTTCAACGGAGCGCTTTCTTCCTCCTGCAGGCTCAGGAAGCGGGCGAAATCGGTATTTCCTTCCGGATGGCGATCCAGTCGCCAGAAACGGCAGCGCGTCAATTCAGGTCTCCTCTGCCCCGTTGTCCCGGACTTGATCCGGGACCGGCGGCTATCTTCAGGCGCCTCCCGCCGGAACGAGGCCTCGCCGCAGCAAGGCTGGTCACGGCCAGCGGTCCCGGATCGCACCCTCGCGCCGGGGCATGTCGAGGCCACCTGTCCAAACTGATAGGGCTATCCGTTTGCACAGGACATGTCCCGATTGCTGCGGGTCTAGGCAGCGAACAAGAACGATTACAAAAATTCGGGAGGTTACTGAAATGCGAGTTCCCAAATCCGCCATGCTCATGTCGACGGCGCTGACGATGATCGCGGCTCCCGCGATGGCGCAGGATGCAGCTGTGCCCGCCATCGCCGCTCAGGACGACGCAGCCCAGCAGCAACAGGGCGGCCTCAACGACATCATCGTCACCGCCCGCAAGCGGCAGGAGACGGTGCAGGACGTGCCGGTCGCCGTCACCGCCATCTCGGCTGAGCAGATCGCCACGCGCGATGTCACCAGCGTCGAGAAGATCACGGCGATCGCCCCGCAGTTCAGCGTCGGCCGCGCCTCCAACGGTTCGGGCGCGCAGCTCACCCTGCGAGGCATCGGCTCGTCCTCAACCTCGATCGGCATCGAGCAGTCGGTCGCGGTCGTGGTGGACGGCGCCTACTACGGCCAGGGCCGCGTCATCAACGAGGGCTTCTTCGACCTCGCCCGCGTCGAGGTGCTCAAAGGCCCGCAGGCGCTGTTCTTCGGCAAGAACGCCACCGCTGGCGTGATCTCGATCACCAGCGCCGACCCGACCGCCACGTTCGAAGGCATGGTCAAGGGCGGCTACGAGATCAAGAGCCAGCAATACCGCCTCGAAGGCTTCCTGTCCGGCCCGCTGAGCGACACCCTCGGCTTCCGCATTGCCGCGCGCTACACCAAGATGGACGGCGGCTACTATCGCAACGTCGCCGATCCCATCAACTACACCGAGATCGATTCCGCCAGCATCCTCGCAGGCGGCGCCGGCGATGCGACCACCCATGTCGCCCAGCCCGCCGCACGCAAGGCGCCGGGCGAAGAGGAATTCCTCACCCGCGCCACCCTGAAGTGGGAACCGACCGACCGCTTCACCGCCACCCTCAAGGGCAGCTTCGACCAGAGCACGGTCAACAACTCTTCATGGAACTATGTCGCCTACCGGTGCGGGGATGGCGATACCTCGCAGCTCAACGGCTATGCCTGCGGCAAGGACTTCGTTACCCACCAGAACAACATGCCTGCCGACATCGCGGCCACGTATCCTTACGCGAAGAAGGACGGCTCGCTCTACAACAAGTACCGTTCGGCAGGCGGTACCCTGAACCTCACCTACGACGCGGACCAGTTGCAGATTTCGTCAGTCACCAACTACCAGTGGAACAATAACCGCTGGGCCTGCGCCTGCGATTTCCAGTCGGGCGGCAGCGAGAACGGCATCGGCCCGACCTGGGCGACCGAGAATTCCTCGTGGAAGGCGTTCAGCCAGGAACTGCGCGCGCTGTCGCAGTTCGACGGGCCGTTCAACTTCATGCTGGGCATGCTCTACCAGAAGACGCGGCGTGATTTCGACCAGTACGTGCTGACCGGCGGCGTCTCCAACTCGGACGCACCCGCAGGCTACGAATACGTCACCACCGCCAAGAACAGCTTTACCAAGGGCGAGACGATGGCCGTGTTCGGTCAGGCGACCTACAAGATCCTGCCGGGCCTCGAACTCGCAGGCGGCGTGCGCTACACCGACGAGACGAAGAACAGCTTCTTCACCCAGCCCTACAACAACCCGCTGGTTCTGGGCATCTTCCGCGACCAGAACGACCCCGACGGCCTCGGCGAAGTGACCGCGCGCCAGCACTTCACCAACTGGTCGCCCGAAGCCACGCTGACCTGGAAGCCGACCCCCGACCTCATGGTCTACGGCGCTTACAAGACCGCCTACAAGTCGGGCGGCTTCTCCAACGGCGGCATCAACTCGAAGTTCTCGACCGACCCCACCGCCGACCTCACCTTCGATCCGGAGAAGGCGGAAGGCTTCGAGATCGGCTTCAAGTCCACCCTGCTCGACCGCCAGCTGCGCTTCAACGTGACGGCGTTCAGCTACAAGTACAAGAACCTGCAGGTCGACTTCTTCAACTCGCCGATCTTCGCTTTCCAGACCCTTACCGCCGACGCGCGTACCAAGGGCGTCGAGGCCGAGTTCGAGTTCGCGCCCAACGGCATCGCCGGGCTCGATATCCATGGCTCGATCAACTACGACAAGGCCACGTACATCGACTTCCCGCTGGCCCCCTGCTATGCAGGCCAGACCCCGGCGGAAGGCTGCAACCTGTCGGGCAACAGCCGTCAGGACCTGACCGGCGCGCCGCTTTCGGTGGCTCCGCGCTGGACCGGCAACCTCGGCATCGGTTACGAGATGTCGATCGGATCGGCCAACAAGCTGGGCTTCAACATCGATAGCAAGTATTCGGCCAGCTACCTCGCCTCGGGCTTCGGCAACCCGCTGTCGCGCCAGAGCAAGTATGTGACGCTCGACGCCGGCATCCGCTTCGGCGCCGAGGACGACAACTGGCAGATCGCGCTGATCGGCAAGAACCTGACCAACCGCTTCTACGTGACCGGCGTGGTCGACGGCCCCTCGACCGGCGGCGGCACCGGCACTGCCGCGGGCGTGAAGGCCGACCAGCTCGGCTTCGGCACCCTGCCCCGCACCGTTATGGTGGAAGTGACCAAGCGGTTCTGAATTGCAGCCCCATTGGTTCGGGACTTCGGTCCTGGATCGATGGGGCTTCGACAAGCTCAGCCTGAGCGGTTTTGAGAGCAAATCTTCAAATTCCGCTCAGGCTGAGCTTGTCGAAGCCCCATCAGCACAACGCTCATTTGTTGCGCCGCAGCGCAACTTTTCCGTATGCGGCGGCCCGATCCGGCGCTAGGTCACCGGCATGACAGAACCGGCACGGCACCCCGGCGCCGCGAAAGGACTGCCCGATGAAGACCCCCCGCACCTTCCTCGCCGCGCTGCTGCTCTGCGCCGCGCCTCTCGCCATCGCCGCCACCGAACCCGCAGGCATCAACGAAGCCGCGATGGATACTTCGGTGAAGCCCGGCGACGAGTTCTACCTGTTCGCCAACGGCGCGTGGCTGGCCAAGGCCGAAATTCCCGCCGACCGCAGCCGCATCGGCGCCCACACCGTCGCCGCCGACGAGACCGAACGCCAGCAGACCGCACTCATCCAGAAGATCCTCGGCGCCAAGCAGAAGCCCGGCACCGACGAGGCGAAGATCGGCGACTACTGGCGCGCCTACCTCGACACCGCCGCGATCGACAAGCTGGGCATCACGCCGCTCAAGGCCGACCTGACGCGCTATGCCGGGATCAAGGACAAGGCCGCGCTGGTCAAGGTGCTGGGCGACCAGACCGAGGCCGACCTCGACCTGTTCAACAACAACAACGACATGTCGACCGAGAACCTGTTCGGCCTGTTCATCACCAAGGCGCTCAAGAGCGACGAAGTGGTGCCCTACCTGTTCCAGGGCGGCATCGCCCTGCCCGACCGCGAATACTACGTCTCGGCCGAGCCGCGCATGGTCAAGATCAGGGCCGACTACCTGAAGTACATCGCCGACCTGCTGCGCCTGTCCGGCCTCGACCAGCCCGAGGCCCGCGCCGCGCGCATCCTGGCGCTGGAAACGAAGATCGCGCAGGCCCACCCGAGCAAGGCCGACACCGCCGACTTCACGCAAGGCGGCACCCTGTGGACCCGCGCCGAGTTCGCCGCGAAGGCCCCCGGCATGGACTGGGACGCCTACTTCACCGCCGCGCACATGCCCGCGCAGCAGACTTTCGACGTCTACAGCCCCTCCGCGATCACCGGCCTTGCCGCGCTCGTCGGCTCGGAGCCGCTGGACGCCTGGAAGGACTGGCTGGCCTTCCACCGCATCAACGCGCAGACCGACGTGCTGCCGGGCAAGTTCGACGCCCTGCACTTCGCGTTCTTCGACACCAACCTGTCCGGCACGCCCCAGCAGAAAACGCGCGAGAAGCGGGCGCTGGCCTCGGTCAACAGCGACCTCGGCATGCCCTTCGGCAAGCTCTATGTGCGCGAATACTTCCCGCCTGCCGCCAAGGCGCAGGTGGAGGACATGTCCACCCGCATCAAGCATGCCTTCGCCCGCCGCATCGACGCGCTCGACTGGATGAGCCCGGCGACGCGCACCGAGGCCAAGGCGAAGCTGGAAGGCATGGTGGTCGCGGTCGGCTATCCCGACGTGTGGCCCGACACCTCGATGATCGTCATCAAGCCGGGTCAGGCTTACGCCAACCGCATGTCGGCGATCCACGGCTACACGCTCCAGCAGATTTCCAAGCTGGGCAAGCCGCAAGACCGGGGCGAGTGGTGGATGACCCCGCAGCTGGTCAACGCGGTGAACCTGCCGGTGCAGAACGCGCTGAACTTCCCCGCCGCGATCCTGCAGAAGCCGTTCTTCGATCCCGCCGCCGACCTCGCTTCCAACTACGGCGCGATCGGCGCGGTTATCGGGCACGAGATCAGCCACAGCTTCGACGCCAGCGGCGCGGCGGTGGACGGCAACGGCATCCTGCGCGACTGGTGGACGAAGGAAGACCTCGCCCACTTCGAGACGCAGACGCAGGCTCTGGTCGCGCAGTACGACGCCTATCAGCCGTTCCCCGACCTGCACCTCAACGGCAAGCTGGAACTGGGTGAAAACGGCGCCGACGTGGCCGGCCTCGCCGCCGCCTACGACGCCTATCGTGAGGCGCTGGGCGGCAAGGAACTGCCGATTATCGACGGCTACACCGGCGACCAGCGCTTCTTCATCGCCTTTGCCCAGAGCTGGGGCGATAAGACCCGCGAAGGCGCGCTGCGCCGTCAGGTCATCGGCAATCCCCACGCACCGGGCCAGTACCGCGCGCTGACCGTGCGCAACATCGACGCCTGGTACAAGGCGTTCGACATCAAGCCGGGCGACAAGCTGTACCTGCCGCCCGAAAAGCGCGTGAAGCTTTGGTAAGCTCTTAAACAGTGCCCAGCAGATGGGGCTTCGACAGGCTCAGCCTGAGCGGGTTTTGAGAGGTTTATACTAACCCCGCTCACCCTGAGCTTGTCGAAGGGTCAGGCTCAGCCCCTCAAAGCCCCATCCGCAAAAGCGACTTGGGTCGGGATATCTACACCCCGCGCGGGGCGTGCTGGCGGTGGATGTTGCGGAACGAGCGGCTCTTGAACAGCCACTTGCCGTCGATCTTGACGCAAGTGTCCTCGTAGACGCCGCGATCGCGCATGGTGATCCCGTCCTGATCGTAGACCTCGGAGGTATAGCTGCGCATCACCGCGCTATCGCCGCTGACCTCGACCGAGCCGGGCCATGCCTCGAACATGATTCCGGGATAGGCCTTCATCGCCTCAATCCACATGGCGACGATGGCCGGGCGGCCCTTGGTGGTGCCCAGTTCCGGATAGTCCGGCAGCGACCATTCCGCGTCCTCGGCCCAAGTCGCGCCCCAGGCTTCGGAGTCGCGGCGCGTCACCGCGTCGGCGTAAGTCTCAAGCAGTTCGCGAATGGCGAGGCGGTCCTCGAACGGGCCGGTAAAGGGCATTTCAGCATTCTCCCAAATCGTTTCAGGCAGATGCTAGCCCCTGCTCCGGCGCGCGAAACTATGCCTTGTGCGAGTAATTACGCCCCCACCGGCCGCTCGTTCGGCCCCGGCGCCTCGTCGGGCACCGCCACCTCGATCATGCCGCCCTCGATCCGCAGCGGGAACACGCGCAGGTCCGCATAGGCGCCGCCGATGCAGCGGCCGGTAGCGGCCTCGAAGCGGGCGCCGTGCAGCGGGCACATGATCGCCCCGCGCCGCACGCGGCCGGGCGAGAGCAGCGCGGCCTGATGGGTGCAGCGGTCGTTAACGGCGCGAAAGCCGTCCTCGACCTTCACGATCAGCACGCTCCAGCCGCCCAGCATGATCGCGGCCTTGCCCTCCTCGGGGAAGTCGACCTCGGCGATGACGGAATGGAAGGTTTCGCTCATGGTAGCCATCGTATCCAGAACTCAGATGCAAACCAGCGTCTTGCCGATGGTACGGCCCGACATGAGGTCGATGAAGGCAGCAGGCAGATTCTCGAACCCGTCGCGCAAGTTGGCCAGCGGGCGGAGCTTGCCCTCTGCTACCCACTGGTCCAGTTCTGCCTGCGCCTCGGCCAGCACATCCGGGTAATCGTAAGTGATGAAGCCCTGCATCTTGATGCGGTTCACCACCAGTTGCCAGAGCGTCTTGACGCCGTAGGGATGGTCAGCGTCATTGTACTGGCCGATCATCCCGCACACCGCGACGCGGCCGTGGAGGCGCATCAGCGGCAGAATTGCTTCCAGCATCTCGCCGCCGACGTTGTCGAAATAGACGTCGATCCCCTCGGGCGCGACTTTCGCGATTTCGGCCGCGATGTCGGGGGTGGCACGGTAATCGATCGCGGCATCGAAACCGAGTTCGCGGATGACCTCGGCCTTCTCGGGAGAACCGACGATGCCGATTACGCGGCAACCCCTGGCCTTGGCGATCTGGCCCACGGTCGAGCCCGTCGCCCCGGCGGCGGCACTGACAAGCACGGTCTCGCCCGCTTTCGCCTCGCCCACCGCGAAAAGGCCTACCCACGCGGTCAGCCCGACCGGGCCGAGCGCGCCCATGTAGTGATGCAGGTCCGTCCCCGGCTGCTGGTGCACCGTCTCCAGCCCCCAGCTTTCGCCCGAGAGGATATAGTGGTCCTGCCAGGTGGCAAAGGCGCGCACGAACGTGCCGACCGGGTAGTCCGCATTGTTGGACTGTACGACTTCGCCCAGCGACATGCCGTTGATCGGCGCACCCAGCGCGACCGGCTCGATGTAGCTCGGCCGATCGTCGAGGAAGCCGCGGATCGCCGGGTCCACCGACCCGACGCGCATGGCCACCAGGAATTCGCCGTCGCCTGGCTCGGGCATTTCCGCCTCTGCCAGCGTGAAGTCCTCGGGCACCGGCATCCCTTCGGGGCGCCGCGCCAGCAATATCTGTCTTACCTTTCCCATCCCCCCTGCTTACCCGCGCCGGGCCTGAGCGGAAGGCTGGTCTAAACGCTAGGTTCGTCTCCTCAGGACCGGGGGCAAACTCCTTCCCAAACAGATGTGGAGCAGGATTCATGAGCATGTCCCCCGAAGAGATCGCCCGGCTCGTCGATGCCCTCTACGCCGCAGCAGGCGCGGGCGACTGGGAGACGGCGAACGCAATGCTCACCGACGATTTCGTGGCCTATGAAGCCGATTCCCTCCCAATGGCCGGTGCCTATCGCGGCAAGACCGGCCTGCAGGACCTGTTCGCCAAGGCCATGGGCATGGCCGACGTCGTCGCGCTCGATCGCAGCGACCTGCTGACCGGGAAGGACAGCGCGATCGCGGTGCTGACGATGCGTTTCGCCGATCCCGCGCTGGCCCCCGCAGAACTGTGCGAGATGTTCCGCTTCCGCGACGGCAAGTGCTGCGAGATCAAGCCGTACTATTACGATCCTGCCGCCTTCAACGCCGCCGCGGCCGCCAAGGCGGAGGCGGCCTGACCGGCAGCGGCTCGTCCACGGCGCCCCTCATGACCCTGCCCCCGTTCGAGGTCGTCGCCGAAGGCCACGACTTCATCGAGGCACCGCGCATTTCCGCCGAGGGCGAGGTCTGGTTCGCGGATCTCACCGGGAAAGGCGTATACCGCAACAGGCCGGGGCGGGAGACGGAACTGATGCTGCCCGACCGGCTATGGGTGGGCGGCATCGTTTTCGACGATTCCGGCAAAGTCCTGTGCAGCGGGCAAGGCGGCATCGTCGCGCTTGACCCGGCGACGGGCACCACGCGCGCCGTCCTGACTCGGATCGAAGACATCCCGGTCGTCGCGGTCAACGACATGGAAGGCGACGGACGCGGCGGTCTCTTCGCCGGCACCATCGATTTCGAAGCGATCTTCGAAACCGGCGAGCGCCCCGCACCCGGACTGCTCTTCCACATGTCTTGCGAAGGCGAAGTCACCGTGCTGCGGCGCGACGTGGTCGCATCCAACGGTATCGCGACGAGCCCTTGCGGGACGTGGCTCTACCACATGGAAACGACACGCGGCATCTGGCGCTATCCGCTTGCGCCGGACGGCCTGCCCGGAGCGGGCGAACTGCTGGTGGAACTGGACGACGGCGACGGGCTGACGCTGGATACCGCCGGTAACCTCTGGACCGCCTGCTGGAATACTGCTCGCCTGCGTCGCTTTGCCCCGGACGGGACGCAGACCGAAGACCTGCCTCTCCCTTATCCGCATGTCGTCAGCGTCGCTTTCGGCAGCCACGATCCGGACTGGCTCTACGTCAGTACCGGCGGCAACACCGATGCGCCGCGCTCGGGCGCGGTACTGCGCATGAAGGTCGATATTCCCGGCCTGCCGGGGCCGACGACGCACCTGCGCGCGCTCTGCCGGGATTAGTGCCCGGCGGACTGCTCGTAGAGTTCCAGGGGCAGACCGTCGGGATCACTGAAGAACGTGAAACGCGCTCCTGTATGCTCGTCCCGGCGTAATGGTTCGCAAGTGACGCCGTGTTCCGCCAGCTGCGCGACAGCCGCGTCGATGTCTGCGGTCGCGAAGGCGAGATGGCGCAGCCCGGCAGCTTCAGGATACGAAGGGCGCGCGGCCGGCTCCGGGAACGAGAACAGTTCCAGTTGGGCCGCGCCGATGCGCAAGTCGCACTTCCATGACTGGCGCTCCTCCCGGTAAACCTCACGGATTATCTCCAGTCCGAGGATTTCCGCATAGAAGCGCCGGGACACGGCGTAGTCGGTGCAAATCAGGGCGACGTGATGGATAGTGGCGAACATGGTGAAGGACGGTCTACCGAAACGGTCCGGCCCCTGCCAGTGGCACAATCCCGAAGGCTCACCTTGAGCCCGCTGCCATGCCGCCGCATCGGCGGAACCGGTGATCACAAGTGCCCACAAAGCCGCATGCGCATTCCGATAAACCGGGAGCCAAAATTATCCTCCCGATACCAATACAGGCAGTTCCAAGCCCTGCAAATCGGCCATTGGTTACAATAACGCAGTAATACTAATGCCGTCTACGGCTGGACGCAGATCGTTGCGTATGATGTATTTTCACTCGCGGGAGGCCAAGCCTCACATTCTGGAAATCGTATGCCCACGCTTTCGATTTGCGTTCCCACCTACAATCGCTCGGCCTGTCTGGCGGAACTGCTCGACAGCATCCTCGCCGAAAATTGCGCGGACGTGGAAGTGGTCGTCGGTGACGATGCCTCTCCCGACGATACCGAGGCGGTCGCCGGGGCTTATGCCGACCGGCTTGAGCATTTCACCTACTTCCGGCACCCGATCAATGTCGGGGTCGACGGCAACATAGCCGCCGTGGCCGCGCGGGCGACGGGTGACTACGTGTGGCTGATGGGAGACGACGACCGGATCGAGCGAGGCGGCATCCGCCGGGTGCTCGCGGCACTGTCGGCCTGGCCGGACGCGGTAGCCCTGACCGTCGGCGTTATCGACTACGACGTCACCATGCGCAGGATGACGGGCATCCGCAAGATGCCCCGGACCCAGTGCTTCACCGGCATCGGCCCGGCATTCAGCCATCTGGCCGAATTGCTCGGTTTCATCTCGGCCACCCTCGTGCGGCGCCGCGATTGGGAGGCAGCTGCCGTCGATCCGCGTGCCCGGACGATGACGAACCTCTATTCGCAAGTCTACATCGCAGGCCTGGCCGTCGGCGAGAAAGGCCGCTGGGGCGTCGTCGAGGAGCCCTGCGTGGGATTCCGTTCAGGCAACGACCAGCTCAAGCGCCGCGTCGGATGGCTGGAGCGGCTGAAAGTCGACGTGCGCGCCTATGACGAGATCGCGCAACTGTTGTTCCCCCAGGACCGCCGCGTCCGGCGTGCGATGGCCCGGCGGATTTTCGACACACACGTGATCGCGCGCATCGTCAATGCCAAGACCGAAGGCACGACATCACGCGACGTCGTGCTGGCGACGGCCTATCTGCTGCGCCGCTACTTCGCACTGCCGCGCTTCTGGACCTTCGCCCTGCCTCTGCTGGTCACCCCGGGTGCCGCGGTCAGGGCGGTCCGCCGCGCGTACAAGGCGACGATACGCGAATCCGGCAGCGGCCGCGCGCGCCAGTTCGCTCTCAACCCGGCGCTGAGGCCGTAATCGCAAAGACAAAGGGAGACATCGCCATCGGCCTCTTCAAGCCCATCGCGCCCGCTGCGCACCCGCTCGACGACCCCGATCTGCCGGGGGATTTCGGCCAGCTGCGCATGATCGACGGCGCCGCGCCGGACGAGCTTTCCCATCGGCTGACGGCTTTCATGCCCCGGATCCGACGACGCCTTCTGGCCTACGAACCGCGCCTGCCGACCACCGACGCGGTCGCGCCTTACTTGCGCCAGATCGACCAGGCGCGCATGTACTCGAACCAGGGGCCGCTGGTCAGGTCGCTGCAGAAGCGCCTGCAAACGTCCTTCGGTCTGATCGACGGCAGCATCATCACCACCAGTTCCGGCACGGCGGCGCTCATCGCCGCGATCATGGCCCATGCGGGCACCGCGACCCCGGATCGCCCGTATGCCGTATGCCCCGCCTATACGTTCGTGGCCACCGCCGCAGCGGCGAGCCAGTGCGGCTACCAGCCCTACCTCGCCGACATCTGCGAAGAAAGCTGGACGCTTGACCCGGACCAGCTGGCAAGCCACCCCCTGATCGAGCGGTTCGGAGTAATCATCCCCGTCACCGCATATGGCCGGCCCATCGACGTAGAGCGCTGGGCGCGGTTCCAGCGGGAGACCGGCGTGAAGGTGGTGATCGACGCCGCCGCCGCGATCGAGGCAGTCGCCGACGGTGCGATGACCTGCGACGCGCGCGTTCCCCTTGCCCTCAGCTTCCATGCCACCAAGGCCTTCGGTTGCGGCGAGGGTGGCTGCGTCGTGTGGCCGGATCCGGCGCTTGCCGCCAGGGCATCGCAGGCGACCAACTTCGGCTTCATGGGGTCGCGCAACAGCCAGACTGCCAGCCTGAACGGCAAGATGAGCGAGTATCACGCCGCCGTCGCCCTTGCCGAGCTGGACGGATGGGCGGCCAAGCGCGCCGACTTCAGCCGCGCCGCGCGCGCCTATCGGGCCGCTTTCGTGCAAAGCGGTCTGACCGCCGACACCTTGCTCACCGCGCCGCACGTCGCATCCAACTACGTGGTCCATCGGTGCGCCGATGCCTCGACGGCGGAAGCCCTGCAGTCCGCGTTGGACCTTGCCGGCATCGAGACGCGGTTCTGGTACGGACGCGGCCTGCACTGGCACGACCACCTGGCCGACGTACCGCGCGACGAACTGCCCGTCACCGACCGGCTTTCCGGCTCGCTTCTCGGCCTGCCGATGGGATCGGGACTGGCGGGAGCGGAGATCGCACGGGTGGTCGCGGTAATCGCGGCACAATGGCACCGCCTTGCGGTTATGGACGAGGTTCCATCCGCTGCTCTCGCGTCGGTCCCGGCTACCGCCTAGGGCCGCTTCAGGGCGCGCCCGGGACTGAAACGGCGACGGAGCCGCCAGGCCCCGTCGCCGCCACCGTGACCCCACCCCCCGAGGTCCGGTTCGCAAGACAATCCGCGCCAAGTGCGGCAACGCAAACCAGCGCCGCCTGATCCTGCCAGCACTGGCGCCGGGCCATCGCCTGCCCGGCCGTGATGGCGCGGTCGCGCCAGACCGAGTCCGCCAGCACGGTGCGCACGCCGCGCAGCATGGAATCCACCGAAAGCGGATCGCAATAGATCACTTCCCGCCCGCAGCGCTCCCACATCGAGGGGATGTTAGAGACCACCACCGGGCAGCCGAAATGCGCGGCCTCGACGGGCGGAAGCGGACAGGCCTCGTAAAGCGAGGGGAACAGCAGGAAGCGCGCCTCGCGGTAGATGCGTGCGAGACTGGCCGCATCGTTGACTTGCCCGAGAAAGTGGATCCGGTCGGCGACGTCGCCCGGCACATCGCATCGGGGCTGGCGCAGGACCCTGCCGGTCGCGCCGACGAAGACGAAGTGCAGGCCGTCCTCCCGCGCGAGGCGGATCGCCGCCTCGAGCGTGCGCGCGAAGTTCTTCCGATGCGACAGGGAGCCCACGTAGAGGCCGTAACCGGGCGGCGGCAGCCCCTCGACCTCACCGGTCGAGGCGGCGATGTCAGTGCTCCAGCCGCCATTGGGGGCAACGCTGATGCGCGACGCGGCGGCCGGAGCCAGCCGCGCCAGGCGCTCGCGCTCCGTCTCCGATACGGTTACGATCGCCCGCGCGGCGCGCATCAGCAGCGGCAGCATCATCCGGTGCCCGATCCGGTAAGTCAGCTTGTAGGCTCCAGGATGGTCGAGGAACGAGACGTCGTGGACCATCACCACCACCTCGGCGTCATGCCCCGTCAGCGACCGTGCGGGCGCACTGTTGCCAAGGCACAGGAGCGTCCCGCCGCGCGCATGGCCGGGCAGGTCGAACTGCTCCCACAGCACGCCGCCGAACCTGCCGACCGTCTCGACCTTGATGTGGTCCAGCGAAAGGCGCTGCACCCACGGCCCCGGCGGCACCAGCAGCGTGACGTCCGCATCGATGGCCCCGCGCCCGAGCAGCCGGTCCAGCGCCACGGTGATCTCGCGCGCCGCGCGCTGCACGCCGGTCGCCTGCTGGACAAGGAAGCGGCCGTTGATGAAAAGGCGAGGCACCGGCCGTCCCTCGCGTCTTGGCGCGGCGTGGGACGCGCCGATGCGCGGATTTGCGTCGATCGATGCCTGTGTCGCCACGACATGCCCCCATGTTGCCGCCTTGTGTCTAGCCTCGATAAATCGCGCATCCCGGCGACCGCTCCAACTGCACCATTAGGATTACTCCCATTTCGCGGGCGGAAGCGGAAAGAAAATGCTCCGATTAGAATGGTCGATGACAAACCTTGCGATTAATCCAAATGACAAATCCGCTATCCCATTGGATTAATCACCATGTCCATTTGCACCGCCGCCGGAACTGGAGAGACTGACGCGAATAAATTCACTCCGCTGAAGCTCAGGTACTTCGACAAGGACGCGGTCATCGTGGAAACATTTCGGTCCGAGCCGCATCGTCATCTGCCTTCTCCTCCATCGCATGTCACCGTTCCCGCATGACCAGGCTTGAAACGCAGGTCCGTGCCGAGGACGTCGCCGGACAGCATTTCGATACGGTGGTGATCGGATCGGGCTTCGGATCGGGCTTCTTCCTCCATGAAGCGCTCCGGCATCGCCGTGCGGGCAAGATACTGGTGCTCGAATGGGGGGAAATCCGCAGTCATGCCGATCAGTGGGAGGACGGACGGCAGAGCCGCATCGAACCGGGTTCGACGTTCGCCAACGAAGGCGATCACCCGTGGAACTTCACGATCGGCTTTGGCGGGGGCACCAACTGCTGGTTCGCGCAGACCCCGCGCTTTCATCCGACCGACTTTCGCCTGCACAGCCTTTACGGAACCGGCCGTGACTGGCCGTTCGACTATGCGGAACTGGAGCCGTTCTACTGCGAGGCGGAGGACATCATGGCGATCTCGGGAGACGAGGCGATGGCGCGGGTACTGCCGCGATCGCGCCCCTTCCCCCAGCCACCGCACCACCCCTCCACCCCGGATGCGCGGCTGAAGCACGCCCGGCCCGACCTGCACTTCGTCATGCCCACCGCCCGCGCCCGCGTGGCGACCGCGACGCGGCCGTCCTGCTGCGCCAACCATCGCTGCTCGCTGTGCCCCGTCGATGCGAAGTTCACGGCCAACAACGGGTTGATGGACGTGTTCCAGCACGCTTCCGTCAGCGTCTGCCCCGGCGCCGAGGTCACCCGTCTGGAGGCGACGGGAGGCATCGTGCGTTCGGTGCGATTCCGCTCTGCCGGGCGCGAATTCACCGTGCATGGCGACCTTTTCGTGCTAGGCGCCAACGCCATCCATTCGCCCGCGATCCTGCTGCGCTCCGGGATCGATCGAGGACCGGTCGGCAAGGGCCTGCACGAAGCCTACGGCATCGAGGTGGAAGCCATGCTCGACGGGATCGACAACTTCGACGGCAGCACGATCACCACCGGGCTCGACTACGGCGCTTACGACGGCCCGTTCCGCAAGAGTTCCGGCGCGGTGCTGCTCTATTTCGAGAACCGCTGGAAGTTCGGCTTCCGGACCGAGCCCGGGCGCTGGCGCCAGACCTTGCCGATCGTCATCGTCGCGGAGGAGCTGCCGGACGACCGGAACGCTGTCGTGGTCGGCCCGGACGGACGGGCCGGGGTCGTCGGCGGCAAGCCCGGCGCCTATGCCCTCGCCGGTGTCGAGCGGGCGTTCAAGCAACTGCCGGACATCCTTTCCGGCATACCGGTGGAACGCATCGAGCGTCGCTCGGTGCGGCCGACCGAAAGCCATTTGCAGGGTAGCCTGCGCATGGGCGGCGATCCGCGCGATTCCGTGGTCGATGGCGGGCAGGTCCATCATGACCTGCGCAACCTCGTCGTCGTCGGGTCCAGCGTGTTTCCGACCTGCTCGGCCAGCAACCCCAGCCTGACCGTCGCCGCCATGTCGATCCGCGCCGCCCGGCAGGTGCTGGCATGACCGGGATCAGCCGCCGCACCGCGCTGGTCGGGATCGGCGTTGCCGGCATCAGCATCACGGGCGGGCTGGCCGGGTTCGTGGCAGGCAGCGACAGTGCGGACGCCATGCGCGCGATCCTGCATCGCCTTGCCGGTCCCTTCACCATGAGCGACACCGACTTCGCCCTCTTCGTCAAGGATTTCAGCGCCCGCAACGGGCATCTCGGCCATATGGAGGCGGGCGCGCTGCGCCTGCTGGAAACAGTCGGCGGCGCCCGGCGCCTGGCGCTCCAGCAGCCGGGCATCGGTGAGCGCTTCGATACCTTCGACCGCAAGCTGCTGACCGAATTCGTCCTTGCCACCGGGCACGACGGCTCCGCCGACCCCGGGCATCTGGAATACCACGGCCTGTTCGCCAACAACCCGTGCAGCAACCCTTTCGCGCAACTGGGCTGAACGGCCTAGCCCCAAAGGGTTAGCGGCAGGCGCAGGGCGACCAGAAATGATGACGCCTTCATAGAAATGGCTTCGGACAATCGATGACCCGATACATCGGAGAGGGCGAAGGCGGCGCGTCCGGGAAATTTCGGATTCATCAACCGGACCGAAGGGGTCGATATGCACGATGCTTCAAAGACCGACAGCGTCAGGGCCGACAGTGTCAGGGATTGCCTCGATCGTATCGCTCGCGACAGCGCGGACATCGACTACCGCGACTTCGCCCCCGTATCGCGCCAACTCGCCGCGATCTATGGCCGATTGGCGGAACGCGGCCTTCCGGCCAATACGGTGGCGGTGGCGATGCTGGGCGCTACGGTCAACTTCTACGAATGCTTCGGATTGACCGCCGAATTGCCCGGACAATTGCGCGCGCTGGCCGACCTGATGGAGTACGGAAGACCGCTATCCTGATCCCCGGCCTGATCCCCGACCTGATCTTTCCGCAGCCATTTTCGGACCGCCTACCCCTTCGGTAGCCCCCCATTCGCACCTCTTCGCCAAAGCGGCGCGATTCCATACCCTTGGCCTTGTTGCAGTGCAGTTGCGGTCGTCCGATCCAGCGGCACGGGAGGCAGTCTGTCCGCAACCGGAAACAGGATCGTCCATGGAAGCCGCCGACCGACTGATGCTCGACGATCCATGCGGGGAGCCGTGCAAGCGGCTGCTTCCGGCAAATGCGCAAGACACTCACGATCAGCAGCCAGTTCAGCCGGAGCCAGCCATCGACCATCCTGCCGATGACACCCGCGCCACTACCAGAGTGGCCATCCTCAATGTCAAATACAGCCCGAACCTGGGCGACGGGATCATCGCGGAGTGCCTCGAAGGCGAACTGCGCCGCGCCGGCCTGCACCTAGAGCCGGCTTCCATCGACCTTGCCGGGCGCACGAGTTTCAGCGCCGCGCATGGACGGCGCCGGGCCACAGTCCTGTCGATCATCGAAAGGCTTCCCGCCCGCCTGCGCGCGGTGCTGGTTCCCGCGCTGCTCCTGCTGCTGGTACGCCATCGTTTCGCGCCGCGCTGGGCGAAGCAACTGGCTACCAGCGACAGCGTGGTCATCGGCGGCGGAGCGCTGTTCCAGGACGTCGACCAGAACTTTCCGGTCAAGATCGCCGAAGCCCTCAAGCTCGCCAACGCGCGCCGCTTGCCGGTTGCGATCGCCAGCGTCGGGGTTTCCGCCGAGTGGTCCGAGGCCGGACGCGCGCGCCTGGGCGAGCAGTTGCGGGCCGCACGCCTGCTGCACGTATCGGTACGGGACGAGCGCTCGTTGATAAACTGGTCCGCCACGATGGGTTGCGAAGGCCTTGGCCCGGCCGCGATCGCGCCCGATCCCGGCCTGCTCAGCGCCCGGCACTACGGCGCGCCGCGCATGGACGGCCCGCCGCGCGTCGGCCTTTGCGTGACCGCGCCGATCGCGCTGCGGCTCCACCACGAAGGGGCACACGACGACGGCCAGTTGGAGGCATGGATGCGCGCCGTCGCCCGCCAGCTGACGGCGCTGCGGCGAGAGGTCGTGCTGTTCACCAACGGCAGCCCCGAGGACCGCCTGTTCCGCGACCGCCTGAAGACCAGGATCGGGCGCGAGCCGGGCATCTCCTTCGCCCCCGACTTCGCGCAGCCGCGCGAGCTGGCCCATGCCCTCTCCGGGTTCGACTGCGTGCTGGCCCATCGCCTTCATGCCTGCATCGTGGCCTATTCCTATCGGGTGCCGACGATCGGCTTTGCATGGGACTGCAAGCTGCGCAGCTTCTTCGAACTGACCGGCCGCGGCGCCTTCGTCATCGACCCGCGCGAAACGAGCCCGATGCACGTTGCCGACCTCGCGGTGACGGCCATCGAGCAGGGCGTCGAGGAGAAGGTCCATACCGGCCTGCTGCAAGGTGCGACCACGGCCATACACACCCTCGCTGGACGACTTGCGGGTGCAGCCGGAAAGGCGTCGGCCCGATGATCGATCGCATCGTGATCATCAACGACCTTTCCAACGCCAAAGGCGGCGCTTCCCAGCTTGCCCTCGAGGCGGCCGCGCAATTCGCACGGCGCGGGCAGTTGGTGACCCTCCTGTGCGGATCGACCGGCAATCGCGACCTCGAAGCCGAGGGCATCGAAGTCGTGGCGCTGGGCCATGGGCGGCTGCTGGAAGGCAGCCGGGCCAAGGCGATGGTGCACGGGCTCTACAACCGCCCGGCGGCGGCGATGGTCGCCGACTGGATCGCCCGGCACGACACCGCGCGCACCGTCTACCACGTCCATGGCTGGTCGCAGATTCTCTCACCCGCGCTGTTCTCTGCGCTGAGGCCGGTGCGCGAGCGCGTGCTGGTTCACGCGCACGACTTCTTCTTCACATGCCCCAACGGCGCGATGTTCCATTTCGGACGCGATGCGCCCTGCGCCGCCACGCCGATGAGCGCGGCCTGCCTCACCTCTGCCTGCGACCGCAGGGGCACCGTATCGAAGGCATGGCGCAGCGCCCGCCAAGGCATCCAGAACCGTGTGCTGGGAGCGACGCCACCGCCACTGCTGCTGATCCACGGCGGCATGGCCCCGTACTTCGCCCGCTCCGGGCTGAGCGACGGCGACATGGCGGTAGTGCCCAATCCCGTGGTCCCCTGGATTCCCGAGCGCATCCCCGCCGAGGAGAACCGCAGCGTCCTGTTCGTCGGCCGCATGGAGGCTACCAAGGGCATCGACCTCGCGGCCGAAGCCTGCCGCCGCGCCGGAGTACGCCTGACCGCGATCGGTGACGGCGAGATGCTGGCCGACTTGCGGCATCGTTATCCGGAAATGGCCTGGGTCGGACGCCGCAAGCCTTCCGAGGTCGGCCAGTTCGCGCGGCACGCCCGCGTCGCCGTCATGCCCAGCCGCCACATCGAACCGTTCGGCCTCGCCGCCGTGGAGGCGTTGTGGAGCGGCCTGCCCGTCATCACATCGCGCGATGCGCTGATCGCACCGGACATCGTCGCTGCAGGCGCGGGCCTGTCCGTAGATCCGCGCGACGTCTCCGCTTTCGCCGCCGCGCTTTCCGTCATCTTCGCCGACGATGCGCGCGCCCGGGAGATGAGCGAGAACGCCCACCGCCAAACCCGCTCCCTTGCGATGCCGCCCGAGGCGTGGATCGACGCCCTGCTCGATGGCTACACCGGGCTTCTCGACGGCGGCCGGGCCGGGCTCCTCGCGGCGATCCGGCGCAGTGTCGGCGACGCGCCCGAGGTTCCCTCGACCGCCGTAGTCCTGCCATTCCGCAATCACCGCGCCGCCAGGGCGGGAGTCTAGACTCATGCGCATCCACGTCGTCTTCGCCACCGTCGGTCGCGCTCCACTGCTGGCCCGCACCGTGGACCGCCTTGCCGGGCAGACCCGCCTGCCCGACGGCATCCTCGTATCGGCCACCGGCCCGGACGACGTCGCGGGCGTCGAGAACGCACGCATGCCCGCCCGCGTGATCTTCGGAAGCAAGGGCCTCTGCCGCCAGCGCAACGCAGCCTTGCGCGACCTTGCAGGCAGGACCGACGTGATAGTGTTCCTCGACGACGATTTCGTCGTCCACAACGACTACCTCGCGGTGATCGAGCAGACCTTCGCCGATCAGGCCATCGTCGGCGCGACAGGCGACCTGCTGGCCGACGGCATCCACGGCGAGGAAATCCCCTTCGACGCCGCCGCATTGAGGCTGGACGGCCATGCCCTGCCCGCCTTCACTCCCCTCCGGCCGCGACAGGCGCTCTACGGCTGCAACATGGCGGTGCGGACATCCGCCATCGAAGGGCTGTGGTTCGACGAGGCGCTGCCGCTCTACGGCTGGCAGGAGGACATCGACTTCACGCACCAGCTCGGCAAGCGCGGCAGGCTGGTGTCCGGCGACCGGCTGACCGGCATCCATCTGGGCACCCGCAGCGCCCGGTCGCCGGGCAAGCGGCTGGGCTATTCGCAAGTCGCCAACCTCGTCCACTTGTGGCGCAAGGGTACGATGCAGCCCAACCTCGGCCAGCGGCTGCTGATGCAGAACCTCGCGTCGAACGCGCTGCGCAGCTTCTATCCCGAACCGCACATCGACCGGCGCGGGCGCCTGCTGGGCAACCTCATCGCGCTTCGCGACCTCGTGACCGGCCGCATCGACCCGCGCCGCGTGGAGACGATGTGACCATGCCGCGCCCCATCTACTTCAACGGCAAATTCTACTCCGGCGGGCTGAACGGCGTCCACCGCGTCGCCGACCGGCTGATCCGCGAGTGCGACCGCATGCTGGCGCTGATCCCCCTTGAGCACCGGCCGCGCGCCTATCTGATGACGGCGACAAAAGCCGACTGGGTGCCGCCACTACAAGCTATAGAGCGACGTGACTACGCCCGAACCGACCAGTTCTGGGAGCAGGTCATCCTGCCGCTGGCGAGCCGCGACGGGGTGCTGGTGAACCTCGCCAACCTCGCGCCCATCGCCCACCGCAACAAGATCACGATGATCCATGACGTGCAGTTCCTGTTCTCCGACTGCGGCTATCCGGCCCGCCAGCGGATCGGCTACCGCTGGCTGACGCCGCTGCTGGGGCGATCGAGCAAGGCGACGCTGACCGTCTCGGAATTCTCCCGCCGCCTGCTGCACCAGCATGCCATCGCCGATCAGGGGCGCACGCGCGTCATCGCCAACGGGGCGGACCACATCCTCGACGCGGCCGAGGACAACGGCCTGCGCGAACGCCTTGGCCTGATACCGGGGAGCTACGCCGTCCTGTTCGGCAGCCCCAAGGCCTACAAGAACAACGCAGTCGTCTTCGACGCCTTTTCCTCAGGCGCTGCCGCCCCGACCCGGCTGGTGGTCGTCGGCCCGCAGCGCGAAGCGCTCGCCGCATCGGGCCTCCGTCCACCCGAGGACACGATCTTTGCCGGACGTCCTGATGACGGCGAACTCAAGAGTCTTCTCGGCGGCGCGGTGGCGATCCTGTTTCCCTCGCGTACCGAAGGCTTCGGGCTCCCCCCGCTCGAAGCGATGCTGTGCGACTGCCCCGTCGTCGCCAGCCCGGCCGGAGCCATCCCCGAGGCCTGCGGGGACGCCGCGATCTACGCCGGAACCGACCGGCCGGAGGAGTGGACCGACGCCATCGCGCGCCTGCGCGACGACCCGGCCTTGCGCAGCTTCAAGATCGCGCAAGGCCGCCGCCGCGCCGCGCGCTTCACCTGGAGAGCGGCGGGCTCGGGCCTGATGGACGTTATCGAACAGGTTTCAGGAGGACAGCCGCGATGAAGCAGATGAGCCCGACCATCGACGTGGTGATCCCGACCTACAACCGCCGCGACCTGCTGCCCGAGGCCATCGCCAGCATCAAGGCCCAGACCCTGCCCGTCGCGCGGATTTTCATCGTCGATGACGGGTCTACCGACGGCACGATCGAATGGGTCCGCACGCTGGCGCAGGACGATCCGGCCATCGAACTGGTCGAGATGCAGCACGGAGGCGCCAATGTCGCGCGCAATGCGGGAATCGCACGGGCGCGGTCGGAATGGGTCGCCTTCCTCGATTCCGATGACGCCTGGGAACCGGAAAAGCTGGAGCGCCAGTTCGCGCTTCTGGAGGAGCGGCCCGATCTGGTCGGCCTGTTCTGCGGCTTTCGCCTCGTCGGCATCAAGGTGGAGAAGATCCACCGGCCGCGCGACAACCCCTCGCTGCTCGACTTGCGCTGCGCCAATGGCCTTGGCAGCACGTCTGGCGCGGTGATCCGGCGATCGGCGCTGCAGGAGGCAACCGGGTTCAATCCGGAGCTGCCGAGTTGCCAGGACTGGGACTTGTGGTTCCGTTTGCGCCGTATCGGACCCATGGGGGTTGCGCGCCTGCCGCTGGTGCGGTTCAACTGTGGTCCGCACGAACGGATCACGACCAACATGAACAAGGTGCTGTCCGGCCACCGCGCCATCTTCGCCAACCTCCTTGCCGACGTCGAGCGTGCGGGCGAACGGGCGCGCATCCGCTCGCAGCACAAGCTGGTGGAGGCCGACATCAAGCGCCGCTTCGGCAGCAACGGCGCGGCGCTGTGGCTGATCCTGCGCTCCTTCCTGCAGGCTCCGAACAAGCGCGCTCTCGCGGTCGGCTGGCGTACCGTGCGCGGCATCTGGGACGATATGCGCGTGCACTCACCGGCACCCAAGCAGACCACCGGCGCCGCATGAGCAAGGTAGGCGTAGCGCGCGGCGCGGCAGCCCTCGGGGCGACGCGGATCGCCACCAACCTAGCCAATCTCGGCGCGCTGGTCGTGCTGGCACGGCTGCTCACGCCGCAGGACTTCGGCCTCGTCGCCATCTGCACGACGGTGCTGGGCGTGCTGGTCGCGCTGACCGAGCTTTCAGTCGGATCGGCCCTGATCCAGCGCGACGAGGTGACGCCCGCGCATATCGACAGCGCGTGGACCATGTCGCTGGTTCGCGCCGTGCTCATCGCCGGAGGTTTCGCGCTGGCGTCCGAGCCGCTGGCCCGTCTCTACGGCGACGACCGGCTGGCGCCGCTGTTCGTCCTGTCCGGGATCACCGGGGCACTGGCCGGGCTGACCAACCCGCTGGTTTCGTTGCGCATGCGCGCGATGAGTTTTCGGCCGATGATCCTGCTGCAGATCGTGCAGAAGCTGTCGGCTCTGGCGATCTCGGTCGCACTGGCGCTGTGGCTGCGCAACTACTGGGCAATCGTGGTCGGCTCGGCGATCGGCGGCGCGCTGGGCACGGTGATGAGCTATATCGTCGTACCCTACCGCCCGCGTTTCACCCTGTCGCGTTCGCGCGACCTGCTGGGCTTTTCAAGCTGGCTGTTTCTCGGCCAGGTTATGAACGTGGTGAACTGGCGCTTCGACCAGCTGGTGATCGGCCTGTTCCTGCCGACCGCGCAGCTCGGCGCCTATTCGATGGCCGACAACGTCTCCGCCATCCCGAGTCGGGAGGCAACGACGCCGCTGGTCCAGACGCTGTTCCCCAGTTTTGCCCGCATGCAGGGCGACCGCGCCCGATTGCGCACCGCCTACCAGACCGCGCAAGGCGCGATCGGTATCGTTGCGCTGCCGATCGCGGTCGGCTTCATGCTGCTGGCGGACCCGGTGGTGCGGGTGGCGCTGGGGCAGAAGTGGCTGATCACGGTGCCGCTGATACAGGTGATCGGCTTCAGCTACGCTCTGCAGACGCTGGTGACCGGATCACGCCCGCTGGCCATGGCCGACGGCGCCACCCGCACGCTGTTCGTGCGCGATGTCTGGGGACTGGCGCTGCGCGTCCCTTGCGTGACGGTGGGGCTGATGGGCTGGGGCCTGATGGGGCTGGTCTGGGGACGCCTGCTGAGTTCGGTGCTGGGCCTGTTCATCACTTCCGCGCTCGTCACGAAGTTGACGGGGCTGTCGATCCTCGACCAGATGAAGGCGCATCGGCGTACCGTCCTGGCCGTGGTCGTGATGGCGGCGGCGGTACTGGCGGCCGATCACGAACTGCTGCAGGTCGGCGCCGTGCCCATCGCACGCATCGCCGTCCTCGCTCCGCTGGGGGCACTGGCCTATCTTGGCACGCTCCACCTGCTGTGGATCGGCAGCGGACGAAGCGCGGGCGCGGAGGCCGAACTGCTCGGCCTCGCGCGCACCGCCCTCGCCCGCTTCAGGAAGGGGCGGACAGCCCCGGCAATAACCGGGGCCTGATCCTCACGCGCCTACCGCAGCGCGGATCGCCGCCACCGCCGGGCGCGGTGTCAGGTCGTTGTTGAACAGGCCGAAATTGGTGATCTCGGTCGTACCCTTCCAGCAGAACAGCTCGTAGATGCTGATCGTGTGGACGTAGGACTGCGCCATCGCCGTCTTGACGTCGGAGGCCAGCAACGTCGCCTGCTGGGCGATCGTGACCGGCGGCGAGGTGGTGTTGCTGGCGCTGCCTCCGGTGGTGCGGCCCCACTCGGTTATGATGCCCTGGGTGGCCTTGCTCTCGACCACCTTCTGCCTGAAGCCGGCCACGCGCGCGGCGACGTCGGAGGGCGGGGTCGGGTAGATGTGGGAGTTGGCCAAGTCGGTGTATGGCGCCTGCTGTGCCTGCATGAAGTCGTTGCTGGCGACCAGCGGGATCGAGCGCAACACCGGGTCCACCTTGATGGCGGCATGGAAGTCCTTGATGAACGCCATCAGCGCCGGTGCATTACCGGTGCGGAACCCCATGCGCTTGTCGGTCACGCCGTTGTAAGTGACCGGGTTGAGATCCGGCTCGTTGGGAAACTCGATGGCGAAGATCGAATTGGGCACGGTCGCCACAAACGCCTTCATGTCGGCGATGCTCTTGCGGATGTCGCGCACCGAAAGCGTGAAGCAGAACCGCACGCCCGCCCTTGCAAGGCCCACGTAAGTCGCCCAGCCTGCGGTTCCGCTGTAGGGCTCGCGGCAGCGCATCTTGCGCACGCCGCCCAGCTTGTCTAATGCGGGCAATATGTTAGCCAGCTTGTAGGGCGATTGGGTATCCTGCGGACGACCCTGCACCATCAGTCGGCTGATGGAGGGGGTAGCGCCCCGTGCGATGGAAGGCAGGAGAGGTGCGGTCGCAAGCGCGCCGATGAGGTGACGTCGAGACAGGGCAAATTCGTATTCGGACATTATTGTCGTGGCTCCAGATGGCAAATCCGGATCGGCCGCCTATCGGATCGCTCTTTACGGGTCACCACGCTGGATAGCGCCAAAGAGACGCGCAGCCCCGGGCTTGCGCCGGTCCGCGCACAGGCGGGGAACCTGACGATTTCTTAACCTTAAAGCTGGGTCTGGAGCAGCCTTTGGATGGCCGCCCGATCAGGCGACAGGCATTGTCGCACGTCCGGACGCGACACGGCAGAGCAGTCCCACAGCGCGAGGTCGCGATGGCTCGCGGCGTTGCGGATAAAAACGAAGACCGGGAAATCGCGCTGCGCCGGCGACCTCAGGCGGTTGGCCTCCAGCATCGCCGGAGAAGGCCAGGCGACAACACGGCAATTGGCCTTGCCCGCACAGCGTGAGAGCGCATCCATTGCCCATCGCCCCGCAGGCACCCCCGGATCGACGGCGAGCAGTATGGCGTCTCCCTGAACATCGCCGGATCCCGGCACGGCAACCCCGGGATGTGCCGCCACCAGCGCGGGCGCGGGACCGGCTGACGATGCAACGAGCGCGCTACCGGCGCCGTCCTGCTGCGATCCCATGAGTTCGCCGAGCCGCTCGATCACGGGCTCGGGCGCGTTGGGGCGGACAAGATGCCCTCCGGCGAACCGGTAGAATACGTGGGCACCGACCTGCGCAACCTTGGTGAGGCTCGGTGCCCAGTACGGATAGACGTAATCCGCGTGGTAGTGCGTGGCGTCGCCCACCGCCGGGTCGACCGCTCCGGACAGCGCCGCTGCCGCCAGTACCCGCGCTCGCCGCCATGCTTCGGGCGCGGGCCGCCGCGTCATCGCGCCGTCGCAAGTGAAGGTGAACTGGCAGCCGGTCGCAAGTTCGGAGCCCTGGAACACCACGCCGCACACGCTCGCCGGATAGACCGCGTGGCGCACGCGGTTGAGCACCACCTGCATCACCGCGCGTTCGCCGGCGGCATCATCACCCGCCTCATACCAGCCCGCTGCGGCGAGGCAGGTCAGCGCGCGCGCATGGTTCTCTTCTCCGCCCGCGAAGGCGAAGGGCTGGGCAAGCCCAGGAAGCGCATCGAAGCGCCGCCCTTTATTGAGCAGGTGCGCTTCTTCAGGCGAACCGGCGGTGTCGGCCGCCGGTGCAGAGGAACCGAACGGGGGCTTGACGGTGAGACTGCGCGGCGAGGCCGGTACATGCACGGCAGTCACCGAAAGCGGTACGCGCACGGCTGCCGGCAAGGCGAAGGAGCACAAGCCGATGGCGGCGATGATCGCCGCCATCGCGCGTATCGCCCGGACTACCGGGAATCGTGCGGGGCCGAACGGCCGCGCCGATGTCGAGGCAGCGGGATACTGCACTTTACCGTGATGCCGTCCTGCCGCTTCGGCGGGAAGTGCCATGGCGGACGAGCGACGGCGCAACGGGAGTAGCCCTTTCGGATATCAATCGAGATTGAGCGCGGCCCTGCGCCCCAGCTCCTGCCGGACCTGCGCGCGCGCCGCACCGTCGAACGCCAGCGCCGCCGCCACCTTGGCCCCGGCCTTGCAAGCCTCCTCCCGGCCGATCAGCGGGATCGCGAAGTCGTCGGCCACGACGCGGACCTTGGCCGTACCGTCCTCGATCGCGAGCGCGGGCGCATCGGCGAGGATCGCGAAGATCAGCGAATGCAGGCGATTCGTCACCACTAGGGCGGCCTCGCGGTAGAGTTCCGTCAGGGCGGCCAGTTCGAAGCTGTCGAAGACATGGGGCTGGCGCCCCTGCCAGCGGCTGACGAGGCGGGCGGCGGAGGCCTTGTCCATCGATTCGCGCGGGTCGTGGCAGGCGATGGCCACGCGCGCGCCGGGCAATGCCGCCTGCGCCGCGTCGAGAACCGCATCAAGCGCGGTGCCGTCGAGCGAGCGGCGCTCGCTGCCATCGTCGCAGGGCGCGACGACGATCCAGCGTCCTGTGGTTCGTCGGTGGTCAAATGCCTGAGCGGGAGAAGCACCGGTCGGAAGGAACACCATGTCGGCATGCACCGCCACTGCCTTGCCCGGCAACAATTCGCCCAGGTTGCGCGCCGAGGCCGCATCGCGCACGTTCACCACGGCGCAGCGCCGCAGCACCACGCGCCACAGGAACCGCCGTGAGCGCGAGCGGATCGCGCTCACCCCAAGTCCCCGCGTGACCACCTGCCCCCCGCCGACCCGCGCGCTCACGGCCGCCAAGGCGAGGCCGCACATCGACGCGATGGAGACATTGTCCCGCACGATCTGGCCACCGCCGATCACGAGCTGTGCCCCGAAGGCCCGCCGCGCGAAGTGGAGCAGCCGCTTGCCAGGGGCCAGTTCGCCTCCCGCCTCCGCGACCTGTCTGACCACCGCTGCGGGAAGCGGCGCCCAGTACCGCACCAATCCGCCCTCCCCGTGCGAGACCGCAAGGTTCTGCAGCACCAGCTTGAGGTCGCCCAGGTTGTGCAGGTCGCCCGGCACGAAGACCTGCCGACGCTGCGGATGACCGGGCGTCACGGCCTCATCGCTACCCGCGTCGATCACCTGCTGATGCTTCACCGCTACCCCGCCCGCAGCACGCGCGAGACCATCCGGCCGACCCGCGCCCGAAGGCGGCGCGGCGCCAGTGTCTGTCGGATTGCCTGCGGGTTGATCATCCCGGGCACAAGCATCTGCGGGTCCTGCAGGCTGAGCACGGGCTTGCCGGAAAGCCGCGCAATGTCGCGCGCCTGAGGCAATTCGCTCTCCACGAACAAGTCGCAGGCCGCTTCGCGGTAGACCCCGGCCTTGAAGCTGCCGTGCGCGCCGAGGCGACGGCGGGTGGCCGCATCGGGGAGGTCGAGCATCCGCAGCTCACGGTAGCGGATGCCATGGCGATCGAGCCAGTCCTCGGTGGGCGCGCGGTATTTTTCCAGACGGCTGGTTACCAGCATCGCGATCTCGCGGCGCGGGCGGTGGAGCGGCACGGCGCTGGCGAGAAAGTTGAGGTAGCGGGCGCCGTCATCGTTTTCGCGCTCGGTCGGGTCGATGCAGAGCACGCCGTCGATGTCGAAGCACGAGCGCGAGACGATCGGGTGATGCAGCACGTTCCACTCGAAGACGCGCGGTTCGGGGACAGTCTCGAACACGAAGTCGGCACCGCCGGACTTGCTGGGCAGCCCGTAGACCGCCGCGAACGTGATGCGGCAATCGAGGTGCGCCAGCTTCGCGCGTGCCTCCTGCATGGAGGCGCCGGTGCGGCAGCTGTCATCGATGACGAGGACGTGGGCGAACCGGGAAGCGGTGCCTTCCTCCCGCCGGGTGTGGCCGGAAGAGAGCAGCCGCCCTTGCGCGAAACCGTCGATGTCCGCCAGCGGCAGGTTACGCGCGAGGGCCACCATCGAGGCGGGCAGCATCCCGCTGCGGGGCACGCCCACGACCAGATCAATGTCATGCGGCAGACGCGCCAGACCTCGCCAGACGTCACGGTAGAGGTCGTTGATCGAACGGAAATGCATCAGGCGGACCCTCTGGAAGACCCTGCAGTTACAACGGCTTGCGGCGGCGACCCGGAGAGCTTGCGGCTGACGAGGATCGCAAGGTCGGGCTTCCTCACCACATGCGGAATCATCCGCCTCAGGCCGAGCGCGGCGCCTGCGAAGATCGCGAAGCTGGTGCCCGGGTGGCTGTTGGGAGAGGACACCGCCGCCGGGATCAGAATGATCGGCGCCGTCACCGCGCAGGCGCGCATCACCGCGATCATCGCCTCGTGCCCGGTTTCGGCTACGGTCGCGCCGAGCGGCCGGACCACGTTGATGAGATACCACGCGAAAGTGCCGATGCCGATGACGCCCATGGTACCCAGGATCGCCATGAACAGGCTCGACGAGCGAAAGCTGCCCGGCCCGATGCCAAGACCGCCCGAGGCGGTGAAGGCGGTCACCCCCTGCATGGCCCAGAACAGGCGCTGCTGGCCGGACACGCTGGCGCCCTTGTCCACCGTCATATGGATGACCATCTGTCCGATTTTCGCTGCCATTCCAGGTACTAAGGCGATTGCCACCGCCACCATGAACACCAGCGCGACGAGCGCAAAGCCCGCCTGACGAAGCCGGGTCGGCTGCGCGCCCGCCGGGAACAGCGCGGCGCGTGCCGTGAAGAATGCGGCGTAGCTGGCGAGGCCGACGTAGGCGGTGCTGGAGGTGCTGAGGAACAGGACGCCGCCCAATAGCAGGGCCGCCGTGCCGGTGTGGCGCGCCCAGACCGAGCGATACCAGCACTCGGCGTTGAACACGAACCAGCCGAGCGCGAAGGCGGCCCAGCCCGAGGCTTCGGGGAACAAGCCATCCACCCGGTTAAACCCTTGATATGACTGGTCAAGCTGCGCGTAAGTGCCGTTGCGGAACAGCGCGAAGACGTCCTGCACCCAGGTGCCCTTGGTCTGCGAGGCGATGAGGCCGGTCACCGCGTGGACCCAGCCGATGACGACGCCGCCCTTGACCAGAGCCTCGATTCCGCCCGCCGTGCGCACCGCCACATAGGCACTCAACGTGACCATAAGGGCACCCAAGAGGTACACACAGGCCGTGATGTTCTGCGAAGTGGCCTGCAGCGGCACCGTATCGAACAGGCTGCGCGCATTGTCGAAGCGCATCGGCGCGACGTCGATCTGCCCGGCGAAGATACGCGGCGCGACCAGCGCGGCGACCATGCCGTAGAGCGTGAAAAGCACCAGCGGAAAGTTGTCCTTCACCCCGTCTCGCCACAACTCGAAGTAGCCGCCGCTCGGCATCATGATCCGCAGATAGACGAAGACCAGCGCGAACTGGATCGGCGGGATCGAACTGTTGCCCAGCGCCGGGACCGTCAGCGCCGCCGCGCCGCCGAACAGACCCGAAGCCATCAGGAACAGCAGCATCGCGGGCATCGAGCGGAACAGCAGCACGAAGCCGATCACAAGTTGCACCAAGCCGACGAAAGTGAAGCTCATGACAGTTGCCCCACCGCCGTAAGAATCTTGCGATCGAAGTGCTCGGGCGCGAAGCGATTGGACTGCGCCACCGCGACGCTCGGGTCGAATTCGGGGAGCCAGCGCTCGAACCGCTCGATCCCGTCGACCAGCGAGTCTGCCGTCTGGCGCTCGAAGAACAGGCCGGTCTCGCCGGGCACCACGCTGTCGAGCACGCCGCCGCGCCCGTAGGCCAGCACCGGGCGGCCCGAGGCCATCGCCTCCACCGGGACGATGCCGAAGTCCTCCTCAGCGGTGAACACGAGGCCCCGCGCCCGCGCATAGGCCTGCCGCAATTCGTTGAAGCCCAGCCGCGTGACGAAGCGGATGTTCGGCCCGGCGATGCGCTTGAGCTTCGCGAGCATCCCGCCGTCACCCACCATGAGCAGCGGCAGCCCGGTGCGGTTGAACGCCTCCACCGCAAGGTCGGGCCGCTTGTAGGGCACCATCTGGCCGACCCACAGATAGTGGTCGTCCACGTCGAGGCTGGGGGTGAAGATGCGCGTATCGACCGGCGGGTGGATCACCTCGGCCTCGCGCCGCCAGAACTTGCGCACGCGCTCGCGGATGAAGCTGCTGTTGGCCGCGATCGTGTCCACCCGCGCGCTGGAGGACATGTCCCACTGGCGCATCCGGTGATAGATCAGCGGCATCGCCGCGCGGGCGATCGGGTTCGCGTCCTTGCGGTAGAGGTGGTAGTGATCCCACAGATACCGCATCGGCGAGTGGCAATAGCACAAGTGCTGCGCGTGCGGGCTGGTGATCACCCCCTTGGCCGGCCCGCTCTCGCTGCTGATCACAAGGTCGTAGCCGGTCAGGTCGAGATGCTCCAATGCCATCGGCATAAGCGGCAGGTAATACTGGTAGAACCGGCGAGAGAACGGCAGCCCGTTAATCCAGGTCGTCGTCACATTGGCTTTGCGGATGCTTTCCGACATCCGGCTCTCGTCGTAGACGTGGGTGAACACGTCCGCACCGGGGAACAGGCCGAGCAGCCGCTCCAGCACCCGCTCCCCGCCGCGCATCGACACCAGCCAGTAATGGACGATGGCGACGCGCGGGGCGCTGAACCGGCCGTGCCTTCCGGCGACCGGGGGTTCGGCCAGGCTCAGTGTCATGCGTAGTACGCCTTGTATTCGCGGTAGAAATACGCAGGGTCGGAGTAGCCGAAGAGGCGCTTCCTGCGCATGTCCATGCGGTTGATCGTCACGCCGACAACGTTGACCGTCTCACGCGGAAGCATGGCGAGGGCAGAGCGTGCCGCGCCCTTCATCGTCTTGCGCCAGCGCACCACCAGCACCGTCGCATCGGCCATGCCCGCCAGCGTGCGGCCTGCCGCGATCGGTAGCACCGGCGGCAGGTCCATCACGACATAGTCGAAGCAGGCGCGCAGTTCCTGCAGCAGCCGGGTGAATGTCTCGCCCGTCAGCAGCGTGTCATGCGCAAGGTCGGAAGGCTTGACCGGCAGGACGCAGAGCCCCGATTCCCCGGTCACCAGCGCATCGGCCAGCGACACCTTACCCTCTAGCACTTCGATCAGACCGGGATGCTCGGGCGAGAGGCGCAGCAGCTTGCTGACGCCGCGCCCGCGCAAGTCGCAGTCGACGAGGATCGCGCCGCGCCCGCTGACCGCCAGCGTCTGCGCGAGGCAGGAGGCCACCGTCGTCTTGCCCTCCTTGGGCAGCGCCGATGTCACCGCGATGATCTGCGCCGGGCCATAGATCGCCTGTTCGATCGAGGTGCGCAGCGAGCGGAACGATTCGGCGAAGGCCGAGCGCGGCTCCTGCGTGATCGCGGGCACCTCGCGCCGCGACTTGCGGCTGACCGAGGCGAGCAGCGGGATCGCGCCAAGGTAGCGGCTGCCCAGCCCTTGCTCGACTTCGTCCGACGTCGTCACGCCGCGGAACAGCGCCTCGGCAACGTAGGCGGCGGCAAGCCCGGCGCCAAGGCCGATCACCAGCGCCAGCAGCATGTTCATGGGAATGTTGGGCGAACTTGGCAGCAGCGGCACTTCGGCCAGCGAGAGCACGCGGGCGTTCGGCCGCTGGGTGCCGTCCTGCGCGATCAGCTGGCGGTAGCTGTTGAGGTACGTCTCGTACATCGCCTGCGAGGACTGCGCGTTGCGCTCCAGTTCGTCGAGGCCGACCATCGCCGCATTGTTGCGCGCAAGGTTGCCGCGCGCCGCACCGAGGCTGGAGCTGAGCGAGGCAAGGCGCTGGTCCGCGACGTCGCGCTGCGCCTGCAGGTTGGACATGATGCGGGTGATCTCGTTCTTGATGTCGCTGCGCACTTCGGCAAGTTCGCTCTGGCTGCGCAGCAGTTGCGGGTGGTTGGGGCCGTAGCGCGCCTGCATGTTGGCGACCTCGCCGCCGATCTGCGATTCCCGCGCGCGCAGCGAGCCGATCACGCCCGAACCGAGCGCCTCGCCCACGTCGTCGCCCGCCGAGCCCGAGCGCAGCTGCGACTGCGCCGTCGCCAGCCGGGCCTGGCTTTCCGCCGCCTCGGCGCGGGCCTTGGTGACTTCCTGGTTGTAGCTGGAAATCTCCTGCTCGGTCAGGGAAGCGCCCGAAGTGCTGAGCAGGCCATTGGCGATGCGGTAGCGCTGCAGCCGCTCGGTGTCGGCATGGGCCTGCTGGCGCAACTGCTCGAGCCGGGGCGCGACCAGCTTGGCGGTCTCGGTATTGCTCTCGTGCGCGGCCTTCACCTCGATCTGGGTGAACTGCTGCACGTACATGTTGGCGACTTTCGCCGCCTCCTGCCCGTCCGGCGCCTTGAAGGCGACCTTGAGCGCGTAGCTCTCGCCGCTGCGCACGGCCGAGACGTTGTTCTGGTACGTGGTCACGATCTCGGCCTGCTGGGCCTCGCTCTTGCCGTCGAGCACACCGAGCGCCGAGGCGACGCGCTGCGCCAGATCGCGTGATTTCAGCGTCTCGACTTGCGTATCGACGTAGGAACTGTTCGGCGAAGGCCCGGCCTGCCGCCCCGCGCTGGCAGCGGCATCCGGCGTATCGGTCGGCGCCAGCAGGCTGACCACCGCCTCGGCCGTGTAGGTGATCGGCATCGAGAACGTCACCGCCGCGCCCACCGCCAGTGCCGTCGCCGTGACCAGCGCGATGAGGCCGGAGCGACGCCGGAAGAACGCCATCGACCCGCCAAGGTCGACCCGCGCCGACGGCAGCATGAGCGATTGCCCTGGCGCCAGCGCGAGATCGCGCGGATCGGGACCGGCACTGATAATCTGGTGTGCACTGTTCATTGTCTGCTCCTGCCCTTCCCGGCCGCTGGAGATGGTGTGGCGCCTCAGATCGCGATCCGGGCTCCCAGTCGGACGGCCGCCCCGTCGTATTCTCTTGGATTGATGCCTGACCCGCGCTGCCGCCGCGCGCTCACGCCGACGAAGGCGGCAATGCGGGTGGAGATCGTGCGGGTCACGGTAGCCTCGCCGAAGACGCGCGATTCGCGGCGGTCGAAGCCTTCGTATTCGTTGCGCAGGAACCCGGCCTCCAGCCCCACCAGCGTCCGGCTGCCGAGCGCGATGGAGGCGTTGCCGACCAGCGTGGACTGCAGGACGGCGGAGCCCAGCATCAGCGGGCTGCGCTCCACCGTGCGCTCGCCCTTCAGTTCGAAGCGGGTGCGCGCGGTGGGCGTCCAGCTGACGCTGACGTGGTAGTCCATAGCGCTGATATCCGGGCGCGCCGGATCGCGGGTGTCCTGCTTGACGTAGCCCAGCGCCGCTTCCGCCGTCACCAGGTCCGTGATCCGGTAGCTGACGCCGCCGACCACGGAGAAGCCCTTGGAATTGCGGCCGGTGCCGATGTCGTAGGCCAGCCGGTTGCCGGTCGCCCTGACGAACAGGCCGAAAGTGTCGGAGCGGCGATAATCGACCCGGAAGGTCACGGCATCGCGCCGGACGTCGCGGAAGGACTGGTCGACCGGGAGCCCGTTCTGGCGCGCGTCGTTATAGTCCAGCTTGCGCGAACTGGCGCCGATCTGCCACTCGATGATACCGCCGCCGCGCGACAGGCGCAGGCCGCCGCCGTACTCGTTGTAGGATACCGGGCGGTCGGTGAAGAACTGGTCGCCGAACGTGCCGCGCCGCTCGATCCTGCGCGCGACACCGAAATCGCCGTCGAGCACGAAGCGATCCGCGAAGTCCAGTCGCCCGCCGCCCGAGAGCGACCACTGGTTGCTGTTCTCGGCGCTGGTGTCGAGGTAGCGGCGGCCCTCGGCGGCGGCGTCGAAGTGGAGCGCGTGGCGGGAAAAGTCGCTCTGCAGCCGCACGCTGGGGCGCACCACGGCGACGCCGTCGTCGATCTTGCTGCGCTGGTTGTAGATGTTGGTGTCGTAGCGCAGGTCGAAGTTGACCCGGGGCAGCACCTTCATCGCGCCGAGGCGGATGCCTTCGGGGTCGGTCTGCTCGACCACCGATTCGGGCACTTCGACCGGATAGTCCTGCGCCTTCGCGGTTCCCGACAGGAATGCGGGCACGAACGATCCGGTAAGCCAGAGCGCAACGGTGCGTCGGAAGCGCTTTCGTCCCGGAATGCGCCCCGGCACGGCCGACATGAATGCCAGCCGCATCAACACGATCCTCGCCCGGACGCGACGGCAGGGATGGTGGCCGCCAGTATCCGGGCGTCGTAGGCCAGCGTGCGCGCCCGGGTGTACCGGATGTCGGCGGCGATGCGGCGCCGGTAAGTGACGCTGCTGCGTCCCGATACCTGCCAGAGCCCCGTAAGTCCCGGACGTACAGCCAGGTAATGATGGATGTACCGCCCGTAGCGCGGCATCTCGTCGACGACGATCGGCCGCGGCCCGACGATGCTCATCTCTCCGCGCAGCACATTGAACAGCTGCGGCAGTTCGTCGAGGCTGGTGACGCGGATGATCCGGCCTACGCGGGTCACGCGCGGATCATTGGGCAGCTTGCGATCGCGCTCCCACTGCGCCCGCAGATGCGGATTCTCGCGCAGGATACCGTCCAGGCTGCGCTCGGCGTCGACCTGCATCGAGCGGAACTTGAAGCACGGGAACCCACGCCCGTTGCGGCCGACCCGGCGCTGGGAGAAGATCACCGGCCCCGGCTGATCGACCCAGATCGCGATGGCGACGATGATGAACAGCGGCAGGAAAGCGATGATCGCCAGCGTGGCGATGGCGATGTCGAACGGCCGGGCCAGTACGTGATCGGGCTGCGCCAGCAGGTCCCAGCAATCCCACCGCGACCGCGCACCCGCCACGATCGGAGCGAGGTGCGGTGCGTCTTCCCGCAGGGCGTCGCCGGACGAATATGCATCCGAGAAGGATTCCTGCGTCCGAGCCTGCGTCCCGGGCGAATTCCCGTCCATGGAAATACCTCTCTGCGTCGCGATAACCGAATGACCAGGGCTCTTTTCGTTTGCGAACAAGAAGAACTGGTCGGCGCTGGGCAGAGTGACGGCATCGATGCCCCGCAGGCAAACGGTCATAAGACGTAAACCCACCTACCCCTTTTGGACTATCGACCCGGAACTTACTGATTTTTCTTCACAACCTAAGAGGTATGGAACCGCGACGGTACTTGGATAGGATTGGCTCTCACCCCGACTTTGGACCGGGGATCTCGCAAGGAGGGTGAAATGATCCAGGAACTTTTCAGGCCCTACGGACGCCGCCGCGCCCCTATCGCCGCCGTTTTGCTGGCGACGGCGCTGAGCGCCGGCTGCGCGACTCAGAACTATCCCCTCGTCGACGTTTCCGAGGCGAATGCACGTGCAAGCCAGGGTATGCGCCTCGACGCCGGGGACAAGGTGCGCGTCACCGTCTTCGACGAACCCACGCTGACCGGCGAATACGAAGTCGGCACGGCGGGCGCAGTGACGATGCCGCTGATCGCCGACGTGTCGGTCGCAGGGAGCACGCCCGAACAGATGGCCGGCGCGATCACCACGAAGCTGACCCAGGGCGGCTACGTCCTGAACCCGCATGTCGCGGTGGACGTGATGTCGTACCGCCCGTTCTACATTCTTGGCGAAGTCGGCAAGCCGGGCGAATACACCTATGCCGGCCAGATGTCGCTGCTTCAGGCGATAGCCAAGGCGGGCGGTTTCACGCCCCGTGCCAACAAGGCGACCGTCGTCGTGCTGCGCAAGAGCTGGGGCGGCGGGCGCAAGGTCGTGGTCGGAGATCCCGCGCTGATCATCATGCCGGGTGACACCATCACCGTTAACGAGTCCATGCTCTGAATGTCCCGCGTTGAACCGTTCGTCGCAAATATCGGCTTTTCTGGCCCGATTTCCTCAAAACACTGAAAAATCCCAATGTAGCTGGGGACCGACACCAAATATGGTCATCTACGTAGCCGGTTGACGGGGTTCATCGGGAAAGACAACACCGATGCATCCCGTTCTCCCGGGAAGAAGTTCGAGAACCATAATTGGGAGAACGCCGCGCCTGAGTATTCGGACGCCGGATGTCGTCTTGTACCGTCGAATGGCAGGACTGACCTCGAAAGGCCGCACTTTAACAACATTCCGGACATTGAGGATCTCAATGCCCGGGTTGGGACTCGGAAGGGTGACCATTGGGTATTTCAGTCTCCATCATCAATCCCAGCTCGATTTCGCGCGAGGGGCTTCGTCGCATAATCCTGGATGGCGGGATCGAGGTCGTCTCGACGTCCGCCAGCGTGGAGGGCTTGCCGGAGCTGCCTGACCGCAGCGATCATCTGGTGCTGGTCGACATGCCCAGCCTGCCGGAACAGCTCGACTCCCTTCAGCAGCTGGCAAGTCGCGACATGGCCAGCGCGCTCATCCTCGCGGAGAAGTTCGACCTCGCCTCGATGCTCAACTGCTTCGACCATGGCGCGCAGGGCTATGCCGTGAAGGACATGCCGTGCGACACCCTGATCGCGCTGCTGCGCCTCGCCGCACTGGGGCACAAGGTCATCCCGCCCGACGTCGCGGACATGCTGCGGCGCGAGGATTTCAGGGTCTCCGTGCCCGAGCCGCGCGACGACCCGGGCGGCCTGAACAGCGCCGGGTCAGGCAGCGGATCGAAGCTGTCCCAGCGTGAGAACGACGTGCTGTGCTGCCTGATGGCGGGCTATTCGAACAAGCGCATCGCCCGCAAGCTGCTGGTGACCGAGGCGACGGTGAAGGTTCACGTGAAGGCGATCCTGCGCAAGCTGAACGTCGCCAACCGGACTCAGGCGGCGATGTGGGCGACCACCCACGGCGTCCCGGCGCTCGATGCGACAATGGCGCTCCCCTCCATGGGGAACTGAGCGCCTCGGCCATTCCGGCAAGGCGGTCAGGCCGCATCGTGGAAGATGATACCCAGCGCGTGACGGCGGCCAGAGCGCAGCGTGCTGACCCCATGGCGCAGCGCTACGCGATAATCGCCCCGCGTGCCCCGGTGCGGACGCACGTTCACCGCGAACAGGACGCCGTCACCCTTGCCGAGCGGCACCACCACCGGGCGTGACTGCATGCGCGGTCGCTGTTCGGTCAACACGAACTCGCCGCCGGTGAAGTCCCGCCCGGGTTCGGACAACAGCACCGCCACCTGCAGCGGGAACACATGGTCTCCATAGAGATCCTGGTGCAGGCAGTTGTAGTCCCCCTCGCCATATTGCAGCAGCAACGGCGTGGGCCGTCTCTGACCGGCCTCGTGGCAGCGCGCCAGAAAAGCGGCATGATCGGCGGGGAAGCGGGCCGCGATGCCCAACCGCTCGTGCCACCCGTTCGCAATCGGAGCGAGATGCGGATAGAGCGCGGTGCGCGCCGCCTCGACCAGCGGCGGCAGCGGATAGGCGAAGTAGCGATACTCGCCCCGGCCAAAGCCGTGCCGCGCCATGTGGACGTGGCTGCGAAAGGCATCGGTCGGACCATAAAGCCGGGCCATGGCATCGCATTCGGCGGTGCCGAGCAGGCCCGGCAGCACGGCCCAGCCCTCACGGTCGAGATCGTCCGCGATCGCCTGCCAGTCACAGACCGCGATCCGCGCGTCCACGCAGCTGCTCATGCGCCGCCTTCCATCTCGATGAGCCTGCGCTTGCGTTCCACGCCCCAGCGATAGCCCGACAACGCACCGTCGTTGCGGATCACCCGGTGACAGGGGATGGCGATGGCGATGGGATTGGCGGCGCATGCCCCCGCGACCGCCCGGGTGGCAGTGGGCGAGCCGATCCGGCGCGCGACTTCGGCGTAAGTGGCGGTCTCCCCTGCCGGAATCTCGCGCAGTGCCTGCCACACGCGCTGCTGGAAGGCCGTCCCGCGCACATCCAGCGGCAGGTCGAGCCCCATCGCCGGCGCCTCGACAAAGCCGACGACCTTGGCGACCAGCTCCTCGTAACCGGCATCGGCGCCGACCAGTTCGGCCCTGGGAAAGCGATCCTGCAGGTCGTGTACCAATGCTTCGGGATCGTCGCCGAGCAGGATCGAGGCCACCCCCTTGTCGCTCGAAGCCACGAGGATCGCGCCCAGCGAGCATTGCGCCACCGCGAAGTGCAGCACTTCGTCGGCGCCACCGCTCCGGTAGCGTCCCGGCGTCATGCCCAGCATCGCGCCGGATTGTTCGTAGAAGCGGCCATTGGAATTGAACCCGGCCTCATAGATCGCGTCAGTCACGCGGCCTCCCGCGGCAAGCGTATCGCGAACCCTGCGGGCGCGATGGGCGCTGGCGTAGGCCTTGGGCGTAAGCCCGGTCCGCGCCCTGAACAGGCGATGGAAGTAGCCGGGGCTCAGTTCCACCGCGGCGGCGAGGTTGCCTAGCGACAGCGGCTCGTCGGATGCCTCGATCAGCCGGCAGGCCTGTTCGACCAGCGCGGCGTTACCCGCGTCAGACGACAAACCTTCCGGATTGCAGCGCTTGCAGGGCCGGCACCCGGTCGCCCGCGCGCTCTCCAGCGTGTCGTGCAGCGTCACGTTCCGGGGGTTGGCGGTCCGCGAGGGACACGAAGGGCGGCAGTAGATGCCGGTCGTGGCGACCGAATACCACAGCTGCCCGTCCGCACTCCTGTCCCGCGCGACGATCCGCGCCCAGCGCGGATCGCTTGCGGTGTCGTCGATATGTCTGTCTGCGTTCGTCATGCGCCCGTTCTGCCAGACCGCCATCGAGGCCGCGCTCTGTTTCCTGCTTTCAAATTCGATATGGGGCCTGGATCGTCACTATACGAGGCGGCAGGCATCGACCCGCCGCACTCAGGCAGGAACCGACAGCGCGCCGCCCTTCACCTGCTCGGCCGCATGGGCCGCCGCGCGGGCGGTAAGAGCCATGTAGGTCAACGACGGGTTCTGGCACGCACTCGAGGCCATCGCGGATCCGTCAGTGACATAGAGGTTGGCGATGTCGTGTGCCCGGTTGTGCGCATCGAGCACCGAAGTACGCGGATCGCGGCCCATGCGCGCGCCGCCCATTTCGTGCACCGCGCCGCCGCCCGACCCGACATCCGCCGATTCGGACAGGATCTCGGCATCCATCAGCCCGATCATCGCCCGGGCTTCCTCCAGCGCATGAGCCACCAGCTTGCGCTCGTTTTCGCCATAGGCAAAGTCGATGCGCGTCTGCGGCATGCCGAGGCTGTCCACCTTGCTGCGATCGAGCGTGACGCGGTTGTGCGACATCGGCAGGCACTCGGCGAACGCGCCCAGCAGCATCGTCCAGTCTCCCGGACGGCTGGTGGCCGCCTTCAGGCCGGCGCCGATTCCGGGCGTTCCGATGCCGTCTGCCCAGCCCCTGCGCGTGGCGCTGCCCTGATAGGAATAGCCGCGCAGCATGTCGCGATCCTGCCCATCAAGGTTGACGAAACGCGGGATGACGATCGCCACCGGCCGGTTGCCGTAATAGGCGTGCTGTTCGAACCCGCGGATGCGCGCGACGACCGACATCGCCAGCGCATGATCCATGAAATAGCGGCCCAGCGTGCCGCTTGAATTGGCGAGCCCGTGCGGATTGGCATGATCGGCCGAGCGCAACAGGACGCTGATCGAATTGACGCTTCCGGCGCACAGGAAAACCACGTTGCTGCGATAGACCGTGCGGCTGCGCGTTGCGGCATCGAGGACCCGCACGCCGCTCACGCGCCGGTTGACGGGATCGTATTCGAGGCTGTCGACCACCGCATCGGTCACCAGCGTCAGCCGCCCGGTAGCGCGCGCGGCGGGCAGCGTGGAACTCTGCGTGCTGAAATAGGCGCCATAGGAGCACCCGCGCGAGCAGATGTTGCGGTACTGACAGCGCGACCGGTCGCCCTTGGACTCGGTCATGTTGGAACTGCGCCCCATGATGAGCCGCCGCTCGGGCCAGCGCGCGGCGATGCGCTCCTTCAACTCCGCCTCGACAACGTTGAGTTCCATCGGCGGCTGGAACACGCCATCGGGCAACTGGTCCAGCCCTTCGCGCGATCCGGAGACGCCGATGAAGCTTTCGACATGGTCGTACCAGGGCGCCATGTCGGCATAGCGGATAGGCCAGTCGGTTCCATGCCCGTCGCGCGCATTGGCGCCCCAGTCGAGGTCGCCCCAGCGGTAGCACTGCCGCCCCCAGACCAGCGAGCGGCCGCCCAGCTGGTAGGCGCGGCGCCACTGGAACGAGTCGGTCTCGGTGGTCTGGTAGGGGTTGAGCCGGTCGTTGACGAAATGGTCGCGCGACCACTCGGTGAAGCCCATGCCCTTGCTCTGCACGGCGTAGTCGCCGGCGTTGAGCAACGGGTCTCCGAAGCCCCGGAACGGCAGTTCCCAGGGCGGCGTGGTTTCATTGGTATAGCCCGACTGGTGCTCGATCATCCGCCCGCGTTCGAGCAGGAGGACATTGAGGCCACGCTCGGTCAGTTCCTTGGCCGCCCAGCCTCCGGTGATCCCGGAGCCTATGACGATGGCATCGAAAGTCCCGCTCATTTCCCGGCGATCTTCTTCTTGATGGAGTTGGCGGAATAGTCGTTCGACAGCGGCCGGAAAGCGGGCGTCACTATAACGTCGCGGTCGTAGCGACCGGGGGCCAGTTCGTAGTCGAGCTGCTCGCTCGCCCCGGCTTCAGACGTGTAGTAGGCCATCAGGATCAGCGCCTTGGTGGTGAACCATGGGCAGGGAAACGTGATCGGCGCGGCGAAGATGCGGGCATCGTACTCGGCCAGGATCGCCGCCTGCCGGGCCTGCGACTGGTCCATGAAGCCTTGCGTGGCGAACAGTCCCGGCACCTCGCCGTCCAGCGCCTGCGAAAGGCGGGCGAGGGTATCGCGCGGCGTGCCCATCAGGCCGGCATCGACCGCCCGCAAAACGAATTCAGTATTGCCTTGATTGCCGCCCCCTGGAGTCGCGCCCGGCGGGATGACGTGGCCCATCAACACGCCCACCAGGGCTCCATACGCCGCGCTCCCCGCATCCTGCGGCGCGCAGCCCGCTACCCCGCCCAGCAGGGCGGCGCCGGCCATTGCCTCCATTGCCACAAGCCCGGCACGCAGCGCGGAGCGGCGATCATAAGGCCGACCTGCGAGATACGAGGAGACATCGCCCGACAACTGCATGATACTTCCTGAGTCTTGATGCCGATCTTCGCCGCGATTGCATTGCGGAAGCCCCTCGGCCATGATAATTCAGTCATAAACTAAATTCTTGTTCACGCAAATTCAGAATTCACTTTCCGCCATTGGGATCGAACTCGATGCCACCGATGGAAAATCCTGTGTCCGATATCGGGCGCCGGAGAGCAAATGGCGTCGCAAGACAAAAAGGGGAACCGGATAATGGACATCGGCACAAGAGTGCGCCTCTCGCTGATGATGTTTCTTCAGTATTTCGTCTGGGGTGCCTGGTGGGTGCCCTTCGGCAGCTACCTGATGCATGCCGGGCTGGGCTCGTGGATCGGCACTATGTTTTCCGCGCAGGGTTGGGCGGCGATCCTGTCGCCGCTGTTCGTCGGAGCCATTGCGGATCGATACTTCCCGGCGCAGAAAGTGGTCGGCGTGCTCCATCTGGCCGGCGGCGGCGCGCTGCTCGCACTGTCTCTGGCGGGGAGCGACCCTGGCCTCGTCTTCGCCCTGACGCTTGGCGTACTGCTGGCCTACATGCCCACTCTCGCCCTGTCGAATGCGATCGCCTTCGCCGCGATGACCGACACCGCGAAGGAGTTTCCCGCGATCCGCGTGCTGGGCACGATCGGCTGGATCGTCGCGGGCCTGCTGGTCGGGTGGCTGGGCGCGGAGGAGACCGCGCTGCCGCTGCGCATGGCAGCGGGCGTATCGGTGCTCTACGGCCTCTATGCCTTCACCCTGCCTGCCACGCCTCCGGCCGCCGGTTCGGATCGCGCCGGAATCGCCGGGCTGCTGGGTCTGGACGCGATCAGGGGCGGCGACCGTTCGTTCTGGGCGCTGATCGGCTGTTCGCTGCTGCTGATGATCCCGCTGAGCTTCTACTACGCCTATGCCAACCCGTTCCTCGTCGGCGTGGGCGTCGGCGCGGCGGCGGGCGTGCAGACGATCGGGCAGGTTTCCGAGGTCGGCTTCCTGCTGCTGCTGCCGCTGTTCCTGCGCTGGTTCGGGATGAAGACGGTGCTGCTCGTCGGGATGCTGGCGTGGACCGCGCGCTATGCGCTGTTCGCCTTCGGGTTCGATGCGGGCGGTCCGCATATGCCGATGCTGCTGGTGGCGCTGGCGCTGCACGGGGTGTGCTTCGACTTCTTCCTCGTCGCCGGGCAGATCTGGGTGGACCAGCGCTTCCCCACCGAGACGCGGGGCCGGGCGCAGTCGTTCCTGGCGCTCGTCACCTGGGGCGTCGGCTCGATCATCGGCAGCCTGCTGGCGAACGCCGTCTACGTCGCGCACAGCGGCGGCGCGAATGGCGGGACGATCGACTGGACCGGCTTCTGGATGATCCCCTCGGCGCTGGCGGCCGTGGTCGCGGTGGTGTTCGCGCTGTCCTTCAGGGACAGCGCGAAGCGGGCCGAGGACTGAGCGAACCGGGGCGATCCCGCAAGGATCGCCCCGATACCGCGATCAACCTGCGAGGGCTTCGGTCAGCCCGCTCGACTTGTCGTCCGCCAGCGCCAGTTCGCGCAAAGTGCGGATACCTGCCGCATCGCGCGGGGCGCGGGCGTGTTCGGCGACGATGCGCTGGAAGTTGCCAAGGCCGCGCTCGAAGGTATCGCCGTAACCCTTGATCAGCCGCTGGCAGAGCACCAGTTCCAGCGCCAGTTCGCGGTCCTTCGCCGCTTCGGCGCGCACCAGCTCCAGCCAGTGCTCGATGCGCTCCTGCTCCTCGATGTAGCGCAGCGAACACGGGCGGATCGAGCGCATCGCCGCTACCGTCCGCAGCGCCAGGAACCAGCGCAAGCCGGTCGTCTCGACATGGCGCCCCTCGGTGAAGAAGCGGCCCAGCAGTTTCGTCAGGCCCTTGCTGGCGAGGATGCGGCGGCCGATCCCGGCGGGCAGCGTCTCGCACACTTCCTGCAGGCGCGGGTGCATGAATTCGGTGATCGAAAGGATCTGCTCGTCGCCCGCCTTAACTTCGCCGCGTACGCGGGTGATGCGGCTGGCGCGGGTCTTGAGGTCGGCGACGCGGATGGTGTCCTCGTAGGCCATCCACAGCGCAAGGTGGCGCGCGGTCTCGGCGGTCAGTTCGAACGGCGCGGCATCGAGCGCGGCGACGGATTCGAGGCGATCGAGATACAGTGCGGCATAAGCGCCGTCCTGCCAGTCCATCAGCTTGGCGACGCCGTGCAGCGCATTGGCCTGCGCGGGCGCGGGCAGGTTCGCGGCGATGCGCGCGGCGAGCGCGCGGCCCTGCTCGGTGGTGGGCACGGGGAGGTCGTGGACGATCTCGTCGGGCCTGGCGACGGGCTGCTGGGCGCGGTCGAAGCCTTCCTGGAAGCCCTTGAGGTTGCTCTTCACCGCGATGCCGCTGTGCTCGATCGCCGCGCGATAGGTGTCCGCCGAGAACGGCAACCCGCCGCTGCCCGCCAGCGCGCCGAACATGATCGCGCTGATGACGCTGCCCGAACGGTCGGTCGCCGCTTCCATGTCGAAGCCGATGAAACGCTTCGAACGCTGGTACGCGGCCTCGATGATCTTGTCGCCATTGCCGCGACCGTCGCCCATCGCCTGCTTCTCGCCGATGGCGTAGATGCGGTGGGTGGAGCCGATCAGCGTCGTGCGGCCCACGGTCGAGAACCCGCGCAGCAGCGCCCGGCCCGTCTCCATGAGTTCGGAGGCGACAACCACGTCCACGTCGCCCGGCATCGGCATCTGCGCCATGACCGGCAGGCGGCCCGAACCGTCCGGCTTCGCCAGTTCGACGTAGTACACGGTCGAGCCGGTGCGCTGCGCCACGCCGGGGACCGAAGTGCCCTGCGCCAGCCAGCCCTCGGCGCGGGCGACTTCCTGAATCCAGTCGGCCAGCACGCCGCCGCCCTGTCCGCCGAGGGCGAGGATGGCGATGGTGATGCGGTTTTCGTTGGCGATCGTCATGGTGGTGTCTCTCACTTTCTTGCTTCATCCTCCCTGTCGCGAAGCGATGGGGAGGTGGCAGCCCGTCAGGGCTGACGGAGGGGACGGGCTGGGTTCCGCCCCCTCCACCACCGACTACGTCGGCGGTCTCCCTCCCCATTGCTGCGCAACGGGGAGGAATGGCTTTAGAACGCCCGTGCCGCGCGGGCCTTGTCGGCACCGGCCTGCCAGCGGGCCATGATGGCGCCGCTCACCTTGGCCTTGAAGCGTTCGAACTTGCCGGGATTGGCAACGATGTGTGCGCGGTAGAAGCTGGGGCACAGCACCGCCGCATGGCTCACCTCGCCGCACAGGCCGCAACCCACGCACGAGTTCTCGACATGCGCCACTGGGTCCTGCCGCAGCGGGTCCGGGTTGGGCTTGATCGTCAGCGAGGGGCAGCCCGACAGGCGGATGCAGCTGTGATCGCCGGTGCAGGTGTCGCTGTCGACGCCGAAGCGTTCGCGCACCACGCGTTCGCCCGCCTTCAGCTTCGCAGAAGTCGCCCGCTTCTCGCGCCGCTGCTTGTTGAGCATGCATTCGGACTGCGCGACGATGACCTTGGGGCCTTTCTCCTCGGTCGTCAGCGCTTCGCGCAGCATCGAGGTCATGCCCTTGAGATCATAGGTCCGGTGCGTTTCGCGCACCCACTTCGCGCCGACGCCGCGCACTGCCTTGGTGATCGGGTTCTTGGTCACGCGATTGGCGTTCTCGGCGCGCGACGACAGGATATCCTGACCGCCGGTGGCCGCCGAATAGCCGTTGTCGATGATCATGGTGACGGTGTCGTCCTTGTTGAACACCGCATTGCCGACGCCCGAGGTCAGGCCGTTATGCCAGAACCCGCCGTCGCCCATGATCGCGATCGAGCGCTTTGACCCCTCGCCCTCCTTGGGCTTGAACGCCGAGGCACCCGCCGCGCCGAGGCCATAGCCCATCGTCGTGTTGCCGATGTTGAACGGCGGCAGGATCGAGAACAGGTGGCAGCCGATGTCCGCCGAGACGTGCGTGGGACCAAGCTCGCGCTCCACCAGCTTCATCGCGGTGAAGATCGGGCGCTCCGGACAGCCGGTGCAGAAGCCTGCGGGGCGCTGCGGGATTTCCTTGGCGACCGGCGCGGGCAGCGGGCTGGCCGCTTCCAGCTGCGGCGCCAGCGCGGGGGCGTAGGCTTCGAGGAACTTCGCCAGACCCTTGCGGATCACGTCGGCGGTGTACTCGCCCGAGCGCGGCAGCATGTCCTTGCCGACGATGCGCGTGTCCAGATCCGCGCGGCGGATCAGCGTGTTGAGTTCATGCTCGATGAACTCGGGCTGGCCTTCCTCCAGGATCATCACCGCGCGCTTGCCCTTGCAGAACGCCGCGACCTCCTCGGGGATCACCGGGTAGACCACGTTCATGCAGTAGATCGGCAGCTTGCTGACCCCGTAGGAGTCCGCCAGCCCGATCAGCTCCATCGCGCGGTTGAGGTTGTTGTAAAGGCCGCCCTGCACGATCAGGCCGATGCCTTCTGCGCTCTCTTCGGGGCCGAACCACTCGTTCAGCTTGTTGTCGCGGACATAGGCGATGCCGGCGGGCCAGCGCTTCTCGATCTTCTCGACTTCGTGGAGGAAGTTCGCAGGGGGCAGCACGATGCGGTCGGTATCGCGCACCGGGCTGGCCGCCGCCTCACCCACCGTCAGCGGCGGGCGCACGTTGTCCTTCGCCACGAACGAGCCGGTCATGTGGCAGGACCGCACGCGCAACTGCAGCATTACGGGCGTGTTCGAGGCTTCGGAGAGCCGGAAGCCCTGCTCCACCGAGTCGACGATGCTGGGCAGGTTGGGGCGCGGATCGATCAGCCACATCTGCGACTTCATCGCGAAGGCGTGGGTGCGCTCCTGCATGATCGAGGAGCCTTCGCCGTAGTCCTCGCCCACGATCACCAGCGCGCCGCCGGTGACGCCGCCCGACGAGACGTTGGACAGCGCGTCCGACGCCACGTTGGTGCCCACCACCGATTTCCACGCGACCGCGCCGCGCAGCGGGTAGTTGACCGAGGCCGCCAGCATCGCCGCTGCCGTGGCTTCCGAGGCGCTCGCCTCGAAATGGACGCCGAGGCTTTCGAGCAGGTCGTTGGCATCGGCGAAGACGTCCATCAGGTGACTGATCGGCGAGCCCTGATAGCCGCCGACATAGGCAACGCCCGACTGCAGCAGCCCCTTGGTGACCGCCAGGATGCCCTCGCCGGTGAAGACCTCGCCCTCACCCGCGGTGAGCTTGAGGACTTCCTTCTTGAATGAACGCTCCGCCACTTGTGCCTTACTCCGAAACGAGCGCGAGGACGCGCAGCGGGCTGCCCGAACCGCCCAGGATCTTGAGCGGCGAGGCAATCACGATCGCACCGGTGGCGGGCAGCTTGTCGAGGTTTTCAAGGCACTGCAGGCCGTACTTGCCCGCGCCGTGGAGCAGCGTGTGCGCCGGATACATCGGCTCAAGCAGATGCGCCTGGCCCGCGTCGGTGCCGATCGTCTCGACGCCGAAGCCCAGCGCGTCACGGTCGAGGATGTACTGGATGGCGGAGGCGTCCGGACCCGGGGTGTGGGCGCCGTCTTCCCTGCGGTTGGTGTAGGCATCGGCGTCCAGCTTCGACCAGTCGGTGCGGAACAGCACCCAGGCGCCAGCGGGAATCTGGCCGTGCTCGGCTTCCCAGCCCCTGATATGCTCGGCCGTCAGCAGGAAGTCCGGGTTCGCGGCGCATTCGGCCGAGAAATCGAGCACCACGGCAGGCGCGACCAGCTTCTGCGGCGGCACCTTGTCGATGGTGTTGTCCGGCAGATCCTTGCCCGAGACCCAGTGGACCGGCGCATCGAAGTGCGTGCCGGTGTGCTCGCCCACGGTGAAGTTGTTCCAGTGCCATGCGACGCCGCGCTCGTCATAGCGCGAGATTTCCTCGCGCGAGAACGCCGCCGTCTGCCCGAACGGCTCGGGCAGCACCAGCAGCGGGGTGTCTTCGGAGAGGGTCTGGGTCAGATCGACGACGGTGATGTCACCGGCGGCAAGAGCCTGCGCGAAAGTAGCGAGAACGTCTGTCATGGACTTGGGCCTCCTGTTGGACCATTACGGCGAAGAGTATCGGATTAAGTTGCATATGCAACTAAAATGTCATCTCGGGCGTTTCGGCCCGCTGGAGCCTAGGATGAGCGAGGATTTGCGCCCTTTCGGTAACCCTGGATCGGAGGATTTCCGCCTCGACGCCTACCCGTTCTATTTGCTGAACCGGGCCGCGAGCCGCTACAACGTGGTCATCGAGTCGGGCCTGCGCGGGATCGGCATCGACATTCCGACATGGCGCGTGCTGATGATCCTGGGCGAGCATGAGCCGCTGGCGATCGGGCAGGTCGCGAAGTCGGCGGTGATCAACCTCTCCACCATGATGCGCATCGTCGAGCGCATGACCAAGGCCGGGCTCATCGAGACGGCGCCAAGCGAATCGGACGGCCGCGTGACCGAGATCCGCATGACGGCGGAAGGCCGCGTGAAGCTGGCGCAAGCGCGCGAAGTGACCGCGCCGCTTTATGAGCAGATCATTCGCGGGTTCTCGGCGGCGGACTTTTCGAAGATGCTGGACCTGCTCGGGCGGCTCTACGACAACCTGGACTGAATCCTCCCCCACCGGGGGAGGGGGACCATGCGAAGCATGGTGGAGGGGCACGCGCGAGGCCGCGCGCCCTCGCTGCGCGCGCCTTAAAAGCCCCGCAACTCGGCCTGTGCCCCTCCACCACCCTGCGGGCGGTCCCCCTCCCCGTACCGGGGAGGATTAAACTTGCACGTGCAACCATATTAGTTTAGGCCTGAAGCAAATCAGGAGAGACCTCTATGCGTATTGCGTGCCTCGGCGGCGGACCTGCCGGTATCTATTTCGCGATCTCGATGAAGCTGCGCGACCCCGCGCATGAGGTCCACGTCTTCGAGCGCAACCGCGCGGGCGACACGTTCGGCTGGGGCGTGGTCTTCTCCGACCAGACGCTGGCGAACCTGCAGACCAACGATCCGGTCAGCGCCGCCACCATCGTCGAAAGCTTCGCGCACTGGGACGACGTGGACGTCACCGTGGGCGAGAACACCGTCAGCTCCTCGGGCCACGGCTTCATCGGCATCGGCCGCAAGCACCTGCTGCAGATCCTGCAGGCCCGCGCCGCCGAGCTGGGCGTGATCATGCACTTCGAAACGCAGTTCAGCGACGACCTGTCGCACTATGCGGACTTCGACCTGATCGTGGCGGCGGACGGCATCAATTCGATGGTCCGCACCGCCAACGAAGAGAAGTTCGGCGTCGATATCCAGACCAAGACCAACAAGTTCTCCTGGCTGGGCACCACCAAGCTGTTCGACGCCTTCGCCTTCATCTTCGAGAAGACTCACGCAGGCTGGATCTGGGCGCACGCCTACCGCTTCGACGAGACGCACTCGACCTTCATCGTCGAATGCTCGCCCGAGACGTGGACCGGCCTTGGCCTCGACGTGATGGAGCAGGTGGATTCGATCGCGCTGTGCGAGACAATCTTCGCGCGCCATCTGGACGGCCACCCGCTGATCTCCAACGCCACGCACCTGCGCGGATCCGCCGCGTGGATCAACTTCCGCCGCGTGATCTGCAAACAGTGGTCGTTCGACAACGTCGTGCTGCTTGGGGATGCCGCCCACACCGCGCATTTCTCGATCGGTTCAGGCACCAAGCTGGCGCTGGAAGACGCGATCAAGCTGGCGCAGGTTCTCGACCGCCCCGGTATCACGGGCCGCGAGGAACTGGCCGCCGCACTCGCCGAATATCAGGAGGAGCGCCATGTCGAGGTGCTCAAGATCCAGAACTCGGCCCGCAATTCGACCGAGTGGTTCGAGACGCTGGACCGCTACCTCGGCTTCGACCTGCCGCAGTTCGCCTATTCGCTGATGACCCGCTCGCAGCGCGTCAGCCACGAGAACCTGCGCCTGCGCGACCGCACCTGGCTGGAAGGGCTGGAACGCTGGTTCTGGGCGGGCAACGAAGGGCGCAACGTGCCGGTGCAGCCGATGTTCACGCCTTACACCCTGCGCGGAATGACGGTGTCCAACCGCGTCGTGATCCCGGCGATGCTGACCTATTCAGCCGATGTCGATGGCTATGCCAACGACTTCCACTCGGTCCACTACGGCTCACGCGCATTGGGCGGTGCGGGTCTGGTCGTGACCGAGATGCTCGCCGTCGCGCCCGAGGGCCGCACCACCCCCGCCTGCCCCGGCCTGTGGCACGATGGCCAAGCCGAGCGCTGGACCGCCTTCAACCAGTTCGCCCACCAGCACTCGGCGGCGAAGACCTGCGCGCAGATCGGCCATGCCGGTGCCCGCGCCGCGTGTCAGGTTCCCGGTGAAACGGTAGGCTACGATGTGCCGATGGACGCGCCCTGGGCCACCGTTTCGGCCAGCGCACAGGCGTGGCGCAAGGGCGGCACGGTGCCGCAAGCGCTCGACGCGGCCGGCATGGACCGGATCGTCCAGCAGTTCGTCGCCACCACGGTGCTTGCCGACAAGGCCGGCTTCGACATGCTCGAAGTGCAGGCGGGCCACGGCAACCTGCTCTCGGCCTTCATCACCCCGGTAATGAACGCGCGCGACGATGCCTTCGGCGGCAGCCTTGAAAACCGCATGCGTTTCCCACTGCGCGTCATCGAGGCGGTGCGCGCCGCATGGCCGCAGGACAAGCCGCTGGCGGTGCGCATCTCCGCCAACGATTGGGTCGGCGAAGCGGGCGTGACGCCGGCCGAGGCGGTCGAGATCGCAAAGCTCCTGCGCGCCGCAGGCGTGGACATCGTCGACGTCTCCGCCGGTGAGACCGCGCCCGAAGGCCGCCCGGTCTACGGTCGCATGTTCCAGACCCCGTTCGCCGACCAGATCCGCAACGAGGCAGGCGTGCCGACGATCGCGGTGGGCAACATCGCCGATGCCGATCAGGTCAACTCGATCCTGACGGCGGGCCGCGCCGATCTCGTCGCGCTGGGGCGCACGCACCTGTTCGACCCGGTGTGGACGCTGCGCGCCGCAGCCTCGGCCGGGTATGAGGAGCAGCCGATCCCTGCGCCCTACAAGCTGGGCCAGCAGATGGCGATGCGCGCCGCGAAGCAGGCAGAGGGCGCGCGGGCCTGAGCCTCGCACCCTGCGGCCGGGGCTTCGACAATCTCAGCCTGAGCGGATTTGAGAGATCTACTTACTCCTGAGCGGAATCGGGAGGTTTTCTCCAACCCCGCTCACCCTGAGCTTGTCGAAGGGTCTGCCCCAACGCAGGGTTCCTCGCCCGAAAGAAACTTTATGCCCGTAGGAATCGACATAATCGCATCGCCCGCTATGGAACTTCCACAAGCAGGAGGAGCCTTGGCGACGATGGAGAAGACGATTCCCGGCAGCACCGCGCCGTCCGGCACGCTTGACCTGCGCGTCTGGGTGCGTCTGCTCGACTGCGCCAAGATCATCGAGAAGCGCCTGCGCCGCAATTTCGAGGACCAGTTCTCCACGACCCTGCCCCGGTTCGACATCCTCGCGACGCTCGACCGCGCACCGGACGGCCTGCGCATGGGTGAACTGTCGCGCGCGCTGCTGGTCTCCAACGGCAACGTCACCGCGATCGTGCGCCAGCTGCAGGAACAGGGCCTCGTTTCCTCGCGCACCGATCCCGAGGACGCGCGCTCGGCCATCGTCTCGCTGACGCCGAACGGCCGCGTCCAGTTCACCGCGCTGGCAGAAGCACATCACGGCTGGGTGCGCGAAGCCCTCGCCGACTTTCCCGAGGACAGCCAGCGCCAGCTTCTGACCCTGCTGACCCAGCTCAAGACTTCCATTCTCTAGGACCTCTCGCCGATGCCTTTCACCACCTCCACGCAAGTGCGTTTCGCACATGTCGACCCGGCGGGGATCGTCTTCTACCCCCGCTACTTCGAGATGCTGAACGGTGCGGTGGAGGACTGGTTCGCGCAGGACCTCGGCATGGACTTCGCGGCAATGCACCTCGAACACCACATCGGCGTGCCGACGGTGAAGCTGGATGTCGAATTCGTCTCGCCCAGCCGCCTCGGCGATCAGCTGGAGATCACCGTCACCGCCCAGCGCCTCGGCCGCACCAGCTGCGGGATCGAGGTAGTCTTCTCTGGAGAGGGCCGCGATCGTCTGCGCGCGCAGGTCGTGCTGGTCTGTATGGACCTGAACGACCACCGCCCGGTCGAATGGCCCGCCCACGTGCGCGAAAAGATCGAGGCAGGCCTGATCCCCGCCTGACGGTCATCGGCAATCATGTCCAACCCGGTGCCATTTCCGGCCCGTTGACCACCCGAGGCAGGCTTGCGTCCCCGGTTCATCCCGGCTTAAGCGGCGATGGGGTTCTCGTCGGCAGCGAGCGCCTTTGCCCGCCGCCGCCGAGGATACGAGACAGGAATGCCATCGATGCCGCCGAGGTTGGCGACCACTGCCCCTCACTCTGGCCCTGCCGTTCCCTCCCCCTGCTCCCTGACCGAGCCAGCACCGACGGCGGCACTTGCCGAACTGCGGCGCGCCGGTCCGGCGATTCGCGTGCAGGTCTGGACGGCGATGCTGGCGAGCCTCGCGGTCCTGACGGTGCTGATGCACCGCGCGCAGCTGGCCATCGATCCGTGGCAGGCGGGCAATCGCCCCTTCTACGCCGCCGGACTGCTTGCCCTGATCGCACGCTTCGTGCTGCCCCGGACCCGCTGGCGCCATGCCCTGCCGCTCGCGCACTTCAGCGAGTACGCGGCGATCTTCACGATGATCTCGCTGATGGGCGCGACCGCAAGCTATCCGGTGGCGGCGCTGACCAGCGGCTATGCCGACGCGCGGTTGCAGGCGATCGACGAGGCGATGGGGTTCGACTGGGTGAGCCTCTACCGCCTCGTCGCCGCGCATCCGGTGCTGCAGGCGGTGGGCACGGTGGTCTATCGCAGCATCTACGTCACGCCCGCCGTGCTGCTGTGGTGCGCGGCGCGGAGCGGGCGGCATGACGAAGCCTATCGCTTCATCGCCGGGTTCTGGCTGGCGACGGTCCTGACCCTGCTGCTGTTCAGCCTGATGCCCGCCATCGGCCCGTTCTCCTACCTGTGGCACAGCGCCATCCCCTACATGCCCGAGAGCGAGCAGTGGCAGGAGGGCCTGATCCCGGCGCTGCGGGCCTATCAGGTCCATATCGTCGATCTCGGCCACTTGCGCGGCATCGTCTCGGCGCCGAGCTTCCACACGGCGGCGGCGGTGCTCTACATCGCGGCGGGCTGGCGGATACCGGCGCTGCGCTGGTGGATCGTCGCGCTCAACGCAGGGATGCTGCTGTCCACGCCGGTCGAGGGTACGCATTACCTTGTGGACATGGTGTTCGGCGCGGGTGTCGCGGGGATCGCCCTGTCGCTCACTGCTTGCTACCGGCGGCTGACGGCCTAGGCTGCGTCGATCAATTCGGTCGGTCGGCAAGCGCCCCAAAGTCGTCGTCCAAACATCATCGTCATCCCAGCGAAGGCTGGGACCGCTCTCATCCTCATGCTGCTTTTCGGCGAGGCTGGGATGAAGTTCGCACTGCCCTGCCGACAGGGCACATCATGGTCACAACGGTCCCAGCCTTCGCTGGGATGACGGTCTGTTTCTGGAGCGGCAACTTTCCACCCAACCCGCCATCACGCAAAAGCCACCTCTATCCCGACAGGGCCGGGACGGTCATGCCCACGATGCGCCCTGCCGGCCAGGCTCTCACCATTACCCTTTCGCCGCAGCCGTCAGTGCCGCACCATCGCCCCGCCATCGACCCACAGGCCATGGCCGGACACGAAGCGGGCGTCCTCGCTGCACAGGAATGCCACGACGTCGGCGATATCCTGCGGCCGGCCCAGACGGCGCAGCGGGGCCTTGCCTTCCCAGAAGGTTCGATACTCCGGCATCTGGTCGAAGGCGGGGGCCGTCATCGGCGTATCGATGGCCCCGGGCTGGACGCAAGTGGCGGTGACCCCAAACGGTCCCAGTTCCGCCGCGACCGACTTGGTGAAGCCCAGCACCGCATGCTTGGAGGCGGAATAGGCGCAAAGTCCCTCGTCCCCGTAAGTCGACGTGGTCGAGCCGATCGTGACGATCCGCCCCGCACCATGCGCCTTGAGCCAGGGCGTCGCCTCACGCACCAGCCGGAACACCGCGACGAGGTTCACCTCCAGAACGCGCAGGAAATAGGCGTCTTCGTGCCCCTCCAGCGGGTGAAAGGCGCTGATGCCGGCACAAGGGACCACGGTGTCGAGCCCGCCCATCCTCTCCGCCGCAGCCGCGACCAGCCGCGCGTTGGCGTCCGCTCCGGTGAGGTCCGCGATGAAATCGACCTCCCCCTGGACGTCCGCCGTGAAGACTTGCGCTCCGTCTGCGACCAGGCGCTTCGCAACGGCGGCGCCGATGCCCGAACCCGCGCCGGTGACCACGGCCCTGCGGCCCTGCAGACGCCCGCTCATGCGATCTTCAACACGAGCTTGCCGGTGTTCGCCCCTGAGAACAGGCGCATGAAGGCCGGGTAGGCGTTCTCCAGCCCCTCCTGCACGTCCTCGTCGGCGCGCAGCTTCCCTTGCGCCAGCCACTGCGCCATCTGCGCGCCGCCTTCGGCAAAGCGGTGGGCATAGTCGGCGATCAGGAAGCCATGGATCGTCGCGCGCCGGGCAAGGATCTGCCACAGGTTGCGCAGGCCCAGCTTCTCGGGGCTATTGTACTCCGCGATGAGCCCGCACAGCACGATGCGGGCATGATGCGCGAGGGTGAAGACTTCCGCCTCCAGCACCGGGCCGCCGACGTTCTCGAACACCACGTTGACGCCGTCGGGCGCGGCGGCGGCGATCTCTGAAACGAGGCTCGCGTGGTCCTTGCCCTTGTAGTCGATGGCGGCGTCGAAGCCGTAGTCCTCGATCAGGCGGCGGCATTTCTCCGCGCCCCCCGCGATGCCCACGACGCGGCAGCCCATGATCCTGCCGATCTGGCCGACCGCCGAGCCCACGGCTCCGGCCGCGCCCGAGACCAGCAGCGTTTCGCCCGGCCGGGGCTTCGCCACTTCGGTCAGCCCGAAATAGGCCGTCAGCCCGACCGCACCGAGCGCCGACAGGAAATTCGATGGCGATGCCACCGCGTTCACGTCGATCGGCATCGTGAAGCCACCCGGCATGGCGACCGAATAGTCCTCCAGCGCATTCAGGCCCATGACCCATTGGCCGACCGCGAAGTCCGAATTGTTCGAGGCATGAACCACGCCCACCGTCGTCGCGCGCACTGGATCGCCGAGCGGAATCGGCGGCATGTAGCTTTCGGCATCGTCCATCCACCCGCGCTGCGCCGGATCCAGCGAGGCGTAATGGTTGCGCACGACGATGCCGCCGGGCGGCGGAGCGGGTACCGTTTCGGTCACCAGCATGAAATCGTCCGGAACGGGGGTTCCCTCCGGCCTGCGCGCGAGCAGGAATCGCCGGTTGTCGGCCATGGCATCGTCTCCTTTATTCATGCGACTGGTCCGATTTCGGACACAAACCCGCACCTGTGCAAATCGACAGGTAGGGCTCGAAACAATCCGATGCATAGTGAGCACCGGAAGACGGCCACGCACAGATTCACGGCCGCACCGGGAGGATAGACTGATGGCATCCGCACATGTCCGCGGAGCGCGGAGCAACGCGCTCTTCAAGCTCGCACTCGCAACCAGCGCACTGACCAGCATTTCCGCTCCCGCCTTCGCGCAGGACACGGCGCCGCAGGCAGCCGATACCGCCGTCGTCGATCCGAACGAGATCATCGTTTCGGCCCGCCGCCGCTCGGAAACGCTGCAGGAAACCCCGATCGCGATCACCGCCGTCAGCGCGGCGATGCTGGAGAACAAGGCGTCTGCCAACATCGGCGATCTTCAGGGCGCCGCGCCGGGCCTGCTCATCACCCAGCAGAATTCGGGCGCGCAGGCGGCCAACATCTCGATCCGCGGCCTGACTTACGCCGACATCGAGAAGTCGCAGACCCCGACCGTGGGCGTCGTGGTGGACGGCGTGACGATCGGCACCAACACCGGCCAGTTGCAGGACGCCTTCGACATCGCCCAGATCGAAGTGCTGCGCGGCCCGCAAGGCACGCTGTTCGGCGCCAACACGATCGGCGGCGTCATCAACATCACCCGCACCAAGCCGACCATGGAACCCGGCGCCAAGGCCGAGTTCACCTACGGCCGCTGGAACACCTGGGCGGGCAAGGCCATCGTCAACTACGGCGACGGCGAGACCTGGGGCATCAAGGGCTGGTACTTCCACAACGAGAGCGACGGCTTCTACCGCAACGCCATCCGCGACACCCGCGCGGGCGGCAGCAAGGCCGATGCCTATGGCGCGGCGCTGCTGTTCGAGCCGACCGGATCGGGCTTCGACGCCCAGCTTTCGGTCGAGAACGTGGTGCAGAGCTTCGAGCCGGTGGTCAGCAACCTGACCAACAGCACCGAGCTGTTCTGCGGCCTGATCCCCGCCAACGAATGCGGGCGCAACAACACGACCGACCTCTACACGGTGTTCACCCTGCCCGCGAAGAGCAAGTACCGCGCCCCCAACGCCACGCTGCAGATGAATTACGACCTCGGCGGCATCAAGCTCAGCTCGATCACCGGCTGGCGCCACAGCAAGGAAGCGCAGACGCAGGACTTCGACGGTTCCTCCAGCGACCTCTACTACGTCGACCGTCGCCAGCGCTACACCCAGTGGAGCCAGGAACTGCGCGCCGCCGGCAACCTGTTCACCGGGTTCGACTATGTCGTGGGCGGCTACTACTTCCATTCGAAGTACAGCCTGACGCAGTGGACGCGCTTCTTCGGCTTCGATCCCTCGATCCCGCCGATGGAGTTCGACACCAATGCCCAGACCAACATCGGCAAGACCACCAGCTACGCCTTCTTCGGCGACTTCAACTGGGCCTTCGCCGACAAGTGGCGCCTGTCCTTCGGCGGTCGCTGGAGCCATGACAACAAGAAGCTGACCAACAGCTTCGCGACGGCGGGCCTGATCGGTTCCGGCGACGCGAACTTCACCAAGTTCACGCCAAAGGTCGGCATCGACTGGCGCCCCAGCCCCGACACCATGCTCTACGCCAGCTGGTCGCGCGGCTATCGTTCGGGCGGCTTCAGCCCCCGCGCCGCCACCGCCGCCACCGCCAGCACGCCCTTCCAGCCCGAGACCGTGGACGCCTACGAAGTGGGCGCCAAGCTCGGACTGTTCGACCGCATGCTGGAGCTGAACGTCGCAGGCTACATCTCCGACTACAAGGACATGCAGCAGAACCTGACGGTGCCCGGCGGCCCGCTCGGCAACCAGACGATCACCGGCAACGTGCCGGGCGGCGCGATGATCAAGGGCATCGAGGCCGACGCCACCTTGCGCATCACGCCGGAGTTCCGCATCACCGCCTCGACCGCGTACATGAAGTCGCACTTCCGCAACTTCGTGACCTGCGGCGCCTATGCCGCCGGCACGGCGGCAGCCAACAGCTGCGGCGCGGGCCTCGTGCCCTTCGACTACTCGGCCAACCGCCTGATCTATGCACCCAGGTTCACCGCATCGATCAACGCCGACTACGAAGTGCCCACCAGCTTCGGCAAGATCGTCGCTACGGGAGGCTGGCGCCACATCAGCCCCTATGACGAGCAGATCTCGCAAGGCTCCCTCACCCCGACACTGAACGGCGCGGGCGAAGTGACCGACGTTACCGTCAACGGCAATGACCCGCGCGTGCGTACCACCACGCAGGATCTCATCGACGCCAGCCTGACCGTCAACTTCGACATGGGCGACAAGGAAGTCTACTTCCGCGTCTTCGGCCGCAACCTCGCCAACGAGAAGACCACCACTCACGCATTCACCGTGGCGGGGCTGTTCTCGTTCGGCATGGCGCTGGAACCGCGCACCTACGGAGCGACCGTCGGCGTGAAGTTCTGACCTGTTACCCCAGCGGGGGAAATGGGGTGCCCGGTCTCAGCCCTTGCCGGCTGGGCCGGGCACCCTTCACTGTGAAGAAGGAATACATGCAATGGGCCGTCTCGAAGGCAAGATCACTCTGGTAACCGGCGCGGGCAATGCCCGGGGCCTTGGCGCCGCCACCGCGCAGCGCTTCGCGGAGGAAGGTGCCTTCGTCTACATCACCGACCTCAGGCTGGAGGACGCCGAAGGGGTCGCCGCGTCGATCCGCGAGGCAGGCGGCCAGGCCGAAGCCTATGCGCAGGACGTGACCAGCGAAGCCTCGTGGGACCAGGTGATCCAGACCATCGAGCAGGGCCACGGCCGCCTCGACGTGCTGGTGAACAACGCCGGGATCGCCATTCTCAAGCCGCTGCAGGAACTCTCGCTCGCCGACTGGGAGAAGCAGAACAAGGTCAACCTCGACAGCGTGTTCCTCGGCACCCAGCGCGCGGTGGCGCTGATGCGCAAGGTCGGGCACGGCGGCTCGATCGTGAACCTTTCGTCGATCGGCGGGCTGGTCGGCGTGCCGATGTGCGGAGCCTATGGCGCTGCCAAGGGCGGCGTGCGGCTGTTCTCCAAGGTCGTGGCGCTGGAATGCGCGGCCGAGGGCATCCGCTGCAACTCGGTCCACCCCGGCATGATCGAGACGGCGATGCAGGACGTGGCGCGCCGCGACAACCCGGAAGGCTTCAAGGAGATCGTCGGCGGCATTCCGATGAAGCGCATGGGCAGTCCGGTGGACATCGCCAACATGAACCTGTTCCTCGCCAGCGATGAGGCGAACTACGTAACCGGCTGCGAATTCACCGTGGACGGCGGCGTGACGGCGATGTGATCACTCTTAATCCTCCCTGTCGCGCGGCGATGGGGAGGAGCGACCGCCGGGCGGGGAACGCCCCCTTCACGTGCCCCGCCCGACGCTTCGCATGGTTCCCTCTCCCGCGATGGAGAGGAATGGTGCGCTGACCGGTGCTCAAGTGCAGGCCCTCAGGTCACTTCAAGGCGCCCTGTGCACCCTCTATCCACCCCCTGTGTACCCCTTGGGTGCCGTTAAGTACCCCTTTGCGCGGATCGGGTAACCGTCTATGGCCCGGATCGTATCCAAAACGCGAAGCGACGCCATGACCAGAGACCTTGCCGTTCCCCAGGGCGTCGCCAGCCAGCGCGTCGCCGATATCCTCGCCGAACGTATCCTATCGGGCGCGCTGCCCCCCGGCGCACGGATCAAGCAGGACGAGCTGGCGGATGAACTGGCCACCAGCCGCATCCCGGTGCGCGATGCCCTGCGCATCCTGGAGGCGCGCGGGCTTGTCACCATGCGGGCGAATGCGGGAGCGCGGGTCACCAGCCTCACGCGCCGCGACCTCGAGGTATCCTACGAAATCCGCGAGCGGATCGAGCCGCTGCTGCTTGCCGACAGCGTCCCTCACCTGACCGAGGCCGATCTCGCCGAGTTGCGCGCCGTGATGGAGCGCAACGAACAGACCACCGATATCGACGAGGCGATCGCGCTCGGCCGCGAATTCCACTGGATCACGTATCGCCGCCATTCGACCCCGCTGCTGGCGCAGATCGTCGAGCGCGTATGGGACACCACGCAGAGCTACCGTCGTGCCTACATGAAGCTGGCGATGGCGAGCCCGGGCGCGACGCCGGGCGCCAAGAGTTCGGGAGGGCGCACGCACGACCTGGAGCACCAGTTGCTCTACGACGCCATCGCCAAGCGGGAAGTCGAGACTGCGCAGGCCGCGCTCGTCATGCACATCCGGCGCACGCGCACCAGCCTCCTGCGCTACGGGCACCTGCTGGGCGACGGCGGGGCGATGCCCCTCGCGGCGGAGTAAACGGACGCTTGTAAATCGCATGGCGGACGGGCAGGCCGGGGCCGCCTTCCCCAAGGTTCGCCCACTGATTTTCGGAGAGCGCTTGTCCATGATTACCCTCGACCAGTCCCGCACCCTGATCGCCGCCGCCCGTGCCAGGGGCCGCGAGATGGGACTCAATCCGCTGACGGTCGTGGTGCTCGACGCCGGCGGCCACCTCGTCGCCATGGAGCGTGAGGACGGCTCGGGCTATGGCCGCCCCGACATTGCCGCAGGCAAGGCGGCGGGCGCGCTGGCGATGGGCGTTTCCAGCCGCAAGCTGGGCGACATGGCGGCAGAACGACCGCAGTTCATGGCCGCGCTCTCGGCCGCATGGCACGGCAGGCTGATCCCGGCAGCGGGCGGCGTGCTGGTGCGCGACGGGGCAGGCGCACTGCTGGGCGCGGTCGGCGTGACCGGCGACTTGTCCGACAAGGACGAGGAAGCGGCATTTGCGGGAATCGCGGCTGCCGGTCTGATCGCCGGCTGACGGAGGGGTTTCTTCTCCCTCCGCCACCCGCTGCGCGGACGCTCCCTCCCCGGGCAAGCTCGGGGAGGGGGAAGTCAGATCCGCGCCCGGTGGATCTCCCTGCCCGGCACCGGCATCTGCACCTTGTAGACGGTGCCGGTGCTCGATTCCGTGAAGAACAGCCACCTGTTGTCCGGCCCGCCATAAGCCGCATTGGTGGTATAGCGCCCTTCCGGAACGTCGATCCGCAGCATCGGCTCGCCCCGGTCGGAGAACAGCCAGACCGCCCCGAAGCCGACATGGCACACGACAAGGTTGTCGTTCTCGTCGATGGTCAGCCCGTCCGGCCCCGATCCGCCGGACAACTGGATATACGTGCCCACCTTGGAGATGACCTCGTCGCCCGCTTCCCCCGTGGCGTTGACCAGGGGGCAGCGCCAGACCGCATTGGCGCGCGTCACGGCAAGGTACAGCGCCGTCTCCGCCCTGTTGAGCACGAGGCCGTTGGGGCTGGGAATGCCGTTCAGCATCAGTTCGAGCCGTCCTGTGCCGGCGCGGACGCGGAACAGGCGGCCATTGGGATTCTGCCAGCCGGACTGGCCCTGGTCGGTGAACCAGACATCTCCGTTCCGGGCGACGGTCAGGTCGTTGCAGCCGAGGAACGGCTCCAGCAGGTAGCGGTCGAACCACGGCTCCGCCTTGCCGGTGGCGGGGTCGCAGATCACCATGCCCTTGTGGTGGTCCGCCACCAGCAGGCGGCCGTCGGCCAGGAACTTCATGCCGTTGGGCTGGCCGTCGTACTCGAAGCCGACCTCGCATTCGCCATCCGGGCTGATCCGGAACAGCCGTCCCCAGGGAATGTCGGTGACCCACAGGTTGCCCGCCGCGTCGAACACCGGCCCCTCCAGGAACACCGGGGCGGCGGCGCCATGAAGCTGGACCTGCGCCCACTGCGTGCTTTCGCCGAAGCGGCGGAACCTGTCGGGGATGCGGCAGAACACTTCCGCGGTGACGGCGGGCGGGGCGGCGAACATCGTCCTCTCCTTCGATTGATCGCCCGGACGGCAAACGCCCGGATCGGATACATGTTGTCGGCCTGAAGACTTATTGCGTCTTGACGGTCCCGCAAACAACTTTCACCACACCGGCAACGCCCATCGCCACGATGGTATACATCACGACCTTCCGGGGGAGGACTTTCCGATGAGTTCCCAAGAACTCGTCTGCATAATCGATCCAATCCATCCCGCAGGAGTCGAACGCATCGCCTCGGCGCATGTGGTGATCGGGCCGGACGATCCGCGCGTGGACGAAACGACCGTGGTGGTCATCCGCACCAGCCCGCTGGGGCCGGAGGTGTTCGGATCGATGCTCGGGCTCAAGGCGATCGTGAAGCATGGTGCGGGAGTGGACAACATCGCCATTCCCGCCGCGAGCGCACAGGGCGTGATGGTGGCCAACACGCCCGGCGGCAACAATTCCACCGCAGTGGCCGAAGGCGCGGTCTCGCTGATGCTGGGCCTCCTGCGCCGCACGCGCGACATGGACGCGCTGGTCCGCGAAGGTCGCTGGGACGAACGCTGGGGCATCCGTCTGGGCGACCTGACGGGCGCGCGGGTCGGCCTGATCGGCTTCGGCCGCATCGCCCGGCAGGTGGCGAAGATCTGCGCCGCCGGTTTCGGCTGCGACGTGTCGGCCTACGATCCCGCCGTGTCCGCTGCTGAAGTGCGCGCAGCCGGGGTGGAGCCGGTGGACCTTGCCACGGTTCTGTCGTGCGACCTCGTATCCATCCATACGCCGCTGACGGAGGCCACCCTCAACCTCATCGACACTGTCGAGCTGGGCATGATGAAGCCCCATGCACTGCTGGTAAACTGCTCGCGCGGGGGGATCGTCAACGAGGCGGCACTGGCCGAGGCACTGCGCTGCGGCCAGATCGCCGGAGCGGGGATCGACGTGTTCGAGGATGAGCCCCCCGCCGCCGATCACCCGCTGTTCGGCCTGCGCAGCTGCCTGCTTTCGCCCCACGTCGCGGGCGTGACGGAGGCGGGCATGAAGGACATGGCGCTCCACGTCGCCGCCGTCATCGCCGCCGTCAGCCGGGGCGAAGTCCCCGCAACGCTGCTCAATCCGGAGGTTCTGCCGTGACCGTTCCCACCAGTTCCGTGATCTATGCCAGGGTGGACCGCCCCGACCCCGCCCTCGTTGCGCGCGCCGCCCGGTTCGGTATCGCCGATTTGCACGAGGGCCTGGGAGAGATCGCCGGCCGCATGTGCCTGATGAGCCCCGCGATGGTTCCCATCGCGCCCGGCCAGAAGGTCTGCGGCCCGGCGGTGACGGCATGGAATTTCCCCGGTGACAACCTTGCCATCCATGCCGCGCTCTACACGGCGCAGGCGGGCGACGTCCTCGTCCTGACCAACGGAGGCGGCCATCAGGGCGCTTTGTGGGGCGACGTCGCCTGCACTTTCGCACAGAAGAAGGGCCTCGCCGGAACCGTCGTCCATGGCGCCACGCGCGATGTCGATGCGATCCGCGAGCTGGGCTATCCGGTCTGGGCCACTGCGATCTCTCCCGAACATCCCAAGAAGCGCGGACCTGCAGCCGTGAACGTGCCGATCGTGGTGGACGGCGTGGTGGTGGAGCCGGGCGACGTGATCGTCGGCGACTCGGACGGGGTGCTGGCGATCCCGCGTGCGCTGCTGGAGCTGGCCGTCACCAATTCCGAGACGCGCGCCGCCAAGGAAGTGGAGTTCCGCCGCCGCATCGGCGAAGGCGAAGTGCTGTTCGACGTGCTGGGAATGCGCCAGCTCGTCGCCGACCTCGGCATACAGATCAAGGACTGCACCTGGGAGGAGGACCGCTAGGTCCGCGCAGGGGACCGGAGCTGCCTTGTGCGGCTCCGGTCTTTTCCCGTCAGGAAATCATTGCCGCACTGCACAATCTCTCTTGCCGCATCGCAAGCCTGTGCTAGCCATATCTCCATAGGAGCGGGAGGAAGGTCACCCACCGGTCCTGCGTTACCCGGCCCGTCCCGTCGAGCCGTACCCGGTGCGTCGGCCTGGCCTGCTATGGAGAGTTCTCATGGCCAGCGAACCCGTGTCCGACATCAAGCAAGACGCCGTGGCGCAGATGGAGAAGGACATCCTGCGCGTCCTTCGCCGCCGCATCGGCAAGGACCAGCGCGCGGCCAAGCAGCATGACTGGTACGCCTCGTCGATCCTGACCTTGCGCGATCACATCATCGATGCGTGGATCGAATCGACCCAGCGAACTTATGAGGCGGGCGGCAAGCGCGTCTACTATCTCTCGATGGAGTTCCTGATCGGTCGCCTGCTGCGCGACGCGCTCTCGAACCTGGGCGTCACGCGCGACATGGAGAAGGCGCTGGCCACCTTCGGCCTCGACCTTGCCGAACTGGAGGAGCTGGAGCCCGACGCGGCGCTCGGCAACGGCGGCCTCGGGCGTCTGGCGGCGTGCTTCATGGAGAGCCTCGCGACGCTGGACATTCCCGCTTACGGCTACGGCATCCGCTACGTGAACGGCATGTTCCGCCAGCGCATCGACGACGGCTGGCAGGTCGAACTGCCCGAGACCTGGCTCGCCCACGGCAATCCCTGGGAGTTCGAGCGGCTGGAGAGCACCTACCGCATCGGCTTCGGCGGCGAGGTCGTCGCGGCGGGCGACGGAGTGACGTGGAATCCGGCCGAGGAAGTGGACGCCACCGCCGTCGATACGCCCGTCGTCGGCTGGCGCGGCAAGCGCGTGAACACGCTGCGGCTGTGGACGGCGAACCCCATCGACCCGCTGAAGCTCGATGCCTTCAACGCCGGCGACCACTTCGGCGCGCTGGCCGAGAAGGTGCGGGCCGAGGCCCTGGTGCGCGTGCTCTATCCGGCCGATTCCAGCCCCGCAGGCCAGGAGCTGCGGCTGCGGCAGGAGTATTTCTTCACCGCCGCCTCGATCCAGGACATCGTGCGCCGCCATGTCCAGTACGAGGGCGATATCCGCACCCTGCCCGAAAAGGCCGCGATCCAGCTCAACGACACGCATCCCTCGGTCGCCGTGGCCGAACTGATGCGCGTGCTGGTCGACCTCGAAGGGCTGGAGTTCAACGAGGCGTGGGAGGTCACCAAGAAGACCATCTCCTACACCAACCACACCCTGCTGCCCGAGGCGCTGGAAACCTGGCCGCTGCCGCTGTTCGAGCGTCTGCTGCCGCGCCACATGCAGATCATCTACGCGATCAACAGCCGCGTCCTGCGTGAAGCGCGCAAGGCGGGCCTGACCGACGCGCAGATCGCCGCGATCAGCCTCATCGACGAGAGCGGGGAGCGCCGCGTGCGCATGGCGAACCTCGCGTTCGTGGGGGCGCACTCGATCAACGGCGTCGCCGCGCTGCATACCGATCTGATGAAGGAGACGGTCTTCGCCGATCTCCACGCGCTCTACCCCGCGCGGATCAACAACAAGACCAACGGCGTCACCCCGCGCCGCTGGCTGCAGCAATGCAATCCCGGGCTCACCAAGGTCATCAGGGACGCCATCGGCCCTGAATTCCTGGACGACGCGGCGAAGCTGTCCGACCTCAACGCACTGGCCGACGACGCCGCGCTGGGCGAGCGCATCGCCGAGGTCAAGCGATCGAACAAGGTCGCGCTGGCGGACTACATCAAGCGCACCATGGGCATCCGCCTCGACCCCGACGCGATGTTCGACGTCCAGATCAAGCGCATCCATGAATACAAGCGCCAGCTGCTCAACCTGATCGAGACGGTCGCGCTCTACGACCAGATCCGCAGCCATCCGGAGCGCGACTGGGTGCCGCGCGTCAAGATCTTCGGCGGCAAGGCGGCGTCGAGCTATCACAACGCCAAGCTCATCATCAAGCTGGCGAACGACATCGCCCGGCGCGTCAATTCCGACCCCTCGGTCGGCGGGCTGCTCAAGGTCGTCTACGTGCCCAACTACAATGTCAGCCTGGCCGAGCGGATCATCCCCGCCGCCGACCTGTCGGAACAGATCTCGACCGCGGGCATGGAAGCCTCGGGCACCGGCAACATGAAGTTCGCCCTCAACGGCGCGCTGACGATCGGCACGCTCGACGGCGCCAACGTCGAGATCAAGGAGCACGTCGGCGACGAGAACATCGTCATCTTCGGCCTCACCGCCGAGGAAGTCGCCGCCAAGCGCGCTGAGGGCTACAACCCCCGCGCCATCATCGAGGAATCGCGCGAACTGGGGCAGGCCCTGTCGGCCATCGCCTCGGGCGTGTTCTCGCACGACGATCCGCACCGCTACGAAGGATTGGTCAACGGCATCTACGAGCATGACTGGTTCATGTGCGCCGCCGATTTCGACAGCTACACCGCCGCCCAGCGCGAGGTCGACGCGCGGTGGGACAATAAAGCGGGCTGGCGCGCCTCCGCGATCCGGAACATTGCCAACGTCGGCTGGTTCTCTTCCGACCGGACCATCTCTGAATATGCCAAGGACATCTGGAAAGTTCTGTGAAGCCAACGGAAAGCGCTCTCGAATCCCTGCTGCTTGGCTCTCACGCGGACCCATTCTCGCTTCTTGGAACCCATGCCGGCCCTGACGGCACGCACCTTCGCGCGATCCTGCCGGGCGCCGAGGAGGTCGAGGCGTTCAGCCTCGACGGCCATTGGCTCGGCAAGCTCGACAAGGTCGATCCGCGCTACCTGTTCGAGGGTCGGTTGCGCATCAAGCCGCAGCCGATCCGCTACCGCTGCGCCGCGCACGGGCATGACTGGCTGGTCACGGATGCCTACACTTTCGGCCCGGTGCTCGGCCCGATGGACGACCTGCTGATCGCGCAAGGCCAGCATTATCGTCTGTTCGACAAGCTGGGCGCGCACCTGATCGAGCATGAAGGCGCACACGGCGTCCACTTCGCGGTCTGGGCGCCCAACGCCCGGCAGGTCAGCGTGGTGGGCGACTTCAACGACTGGGATGCGAAGCGCCACGTCATGCGCGCCCGCGCCGACATCGGCGTGTGGGAAATCTTCATCCCGGACATCGGCGATTATCGCGCCTACAAGTACCACGTCGTCGGCGCCGACGGTGTGGTCCAGCCCCTGAAGGCCGATCCTTTCGCATTCATGTCGGAAATCCGGCCCGATAACGCATCGGTCACCGCCATTCCCGCCAAACTCGACTGGGGCGACAAGGCGCATCGCGAACACTGGGCCACGGTCGATGCACGAAAGGTGCCCGTCTCGATCTACGAGGTCCATCCCGGATCGTGGAAACGCGACCGCTGGAACTGGTTCCTCGACTGGGACGCGATGGCCGACGAACTGATCCCCTACGTGGTCGAGATGGGCTTCACGCACATCGAATTCATGCCGATCAGCGAACATCCTTACGACCCTTCGTGGGGTTACCAGACGACCGGCCTCTACGCCCCCTCCTCCCGCTTCGGGGAGCCCGCCGGCTTCGCCCGCTTCGTGGACGGCGCGCACCGGGCAGGCATCGGCGTCCTGCTCGACTGGGTGCCCGCGCATTTCCCCACCGACGAGCACGGCCTCGTCCGCTTCGACGGCACCGCGCTCTATGAACATGCCGACCCCAAGCTCGGCTTCCATCCTGACTGGAACACGCTGATCTACAACTTCGGGCGACGCGAAGTTCAGAGCTTCCTGCTCAACAACGCGTTGTTCTGGGCGGAACGCTATCACGTCGACGGGTTGCGCGTGGATGCTGTCGCCTCGATGCTCTACCGCGACTATTCGCGCAAGGCAGGCGAGTGGATCCCCAACCAGGAAGGCGGCCGCGAGAACTGGGAGGCAGTGGAATTCCTGCGCGACGTCAACCGCGCGGTCTACCGCGAGCACCCCGGCTTCATGACCATCGCCGAGGAATCGACCGCCTGGCCCGGCGTCACCCAGCCCGCCTACGAAGGCGACGGCAAGGGGCGCGAGACCGCGCTGGGCTTCGGGTTCAAGTGGAACATGGGCTTCATGCACGACACGCTGCGCTACATGGCGCGCGATTCCGTGCACCGCAAATACCATCACGACGACCTGACATTCGGCCTCGTCTACGCCTTCTCGGAAAACTACGTCCTTCCGCTCAGCCATGATGAAGTGGTCCACGGCAAGGGCTCGCTCCTGGCCAAGATGAGCGGCGACGACTGGCAGAAGTTCGCCAACTTGCGCGCCTACTATGCCTTCATGTGGGCCTATCCCGGCAAGAAACTGCTGTTCATGGGGCAGGAATTCGCCCAGCGCCGCGAATGGAGCGAGGAGCGCGCACTCGACTGGGATCTGCGCGATGCGCCGGCGCACGAAGGTGTGCGCAATCTGGTGAAGGACCTGAACCGCCTCTACCGAACCAAGCCCGCGCTTCACGCCGGGGACTGCGATCCCGAGGGTTTCGAGTGGCTGATCGTCGACGACAAGGAGAATTGCGTCTTCGCCTGGCTGCGCAAGGCGCCTGGCGCGAAGCCGGTCGCGGTGATCGCCAACATGACGCCCATCATGCGTACCGGCTACAGCATTCCCCTGCCGATCGACGGCAAGTGGAGCGAAGTGCTCAACAGCGATTCCGTCCACTACGGCGGCACCGGCAAGGGTAACCTTGGGCAGGTGAAGGCGTTGGACGGTGCGGCTACGGTCACCTTGCCGCCATTGGCCACGATCATGCTCGAATACGCCGGATAAGCCGATAAACCCATCCCATCACCGACCAAGTTTCCAGTAACAACCCATAACAACGGAGAGACAAGAAATGAGACCAGCTTCCGGCTCGCCGCTCGCGCGCGATGCCATGGCCTATGTCCTGGCCGGCGGACGAGGCAGCCGCTTGAGGGAGCTGACCGACAACCGCGCCAAGCCCGCCGTCTACTTCGGCGGCAAGGCCCGCATCATCGACTTCGCCCTGTCGAACGCGATCAATTCGGGCATCCGCCGCATCGGCGTCGCCACGCAGTACAAGGCGCATAGTCTGATCCGCCACATGCAGCGGGCGTGGAACTTCATGCGCCCCGAGCGTAACGAGAGCTTCGACATCCTCCCCGCCAGCCAGCGCATCTCCGAACTGCTGTGGTACGAAGGGACCGCCGACGCGGTCTACCAGAACATCGACATCATCGCCGTCCACGATCCCAAGTACATGGTCATCCTCGCGGGAGACCACGTCTACAAGATGGACTACGAGCTGATGCTGCAGGAGCACGTCAATTCGGGCGCGGACGTGACGGTGGGCTGCCTCGTCGTGCCGCGCATGGAGGCGGTAGCTTTCGGCGTCATGCATGTCGACGAGAAGGACCGCATCACCGCCTTCGTCGAGAAGCCCGCCGACCCGCCGGGCATCCCGGGGCAGGAGGACATGGCGCTGGCCTCCATGGGCATCTACGTCTTCAACACCGATTTCCTGTTCGAGCAGCTGCGCCGCGACGCCGCCGATCCCGACAGCAAGCGCGACTTCGGCGGAGACATCATCCCCTACATCGTCAAGCACGGCAAGGCGCAGGCCCACCGTTTCACCAACAGCTGCATCCGCGCGGCCGAGGAGATCGAGGAATACTGGCGCGATGCGGGCACCCTCGACGCCTATTTCGACGCCAACCTCGACCTGACGGACACCGTGCCCCAGCTCGACATGTACGACCGCGAATGGCCGATCTGGTCCGACTCGGTGGTCGCCGCCCCCGCCAAGTTCGTTCACGACGAGGACGGGCGGCGCGGCCATGCGATCTCCTCGCTGATCTCCAACGACTGCATCGTCTCGGGCGCGCTGGCGAAGCGCTCGCTGCTGATGACGGGCGTGAAGATGGGCAGCTTCTCCAGCGTGGAAGAGGGCGTGATCCTGCCCTACTGCAACATCGGCCGCAGCGCGCGGCTGAAGCGGGTGATCATCGATTCCGGCGTGCGCATCCCCGAGGGGCTGGTGGTCGGCGAAGACCCCGAACTCGACGCCCGCCGCTTCCGCCGCACCGACAACGGGGTGTGCCTGATCACCAAGCCGATGATCGACCGGCTGGGCCTGTGATGGTGAAACTGTGATGGTGAAACCGTGACCTCGCTGAAAGTCCTGTCCGTTGCCTCCGAGGCGGTGCCGCTGGTCAAGACCGGCGGCCTTGCCGACGTCGCGGGCACGCTGCCCGGCGCCCTCGCCCCGCACGGGGTGGAGATGACCACGCTGCTGCCCGGCTACCCCTCGGTGCTGGCGGCGTTGGGACGGCGGCCCAAGGTAGTCCACGCATGGAACGCGCTGCTCGGTACCCCGGCGCGGCTGCTGGCGGGCAGCTTGCCCGATGGCCACCCGCTACTGGTGCTCGATGCCCCGGCGCTCTATTCGCGGGAGGGAGGCCCTTACTCCGACGCTGCCGGGATCGACTGGGCGGACAACTGGCAGCGCTTCGCCGCTCTCGGAAAAGCCGCCGCCGAGATCGCAGGCGGGGTGATCGTCAAGCGGGGCAAGCCACAGGGCTTCGATGTGCTCCATGCGCACGACTGGCAGGCCGCCATGGCCCCCGCATACCTGCGTTACGTGCCGCTGAGTGCCGCTGGGTGCCGTTCGGTCATAACCATTCACAACATGGCTTTTCAGGGCTGGTTTGCTCCTGAAGTCTTTGATCGCATTGAACTTCCTTCAAGCGCATGGGCGCTGGACGGGGTCGAATACCACGGTGGCCTCGGAATGCTGAAAGCGGGCCTCTCCAGCGCCGATGCGATCACCACGGTCAGCCCGACATATGCCCGCGAGATCCGCTCCAGCGTGTTCGGAATGGGCCTCGAAGGGCTGATCGTGGAGCGCGGAGATGCGGTCCACGGCATCCTCAACGGCATCGACGCAAACGTCTGGAATCCGGCCTCCGACGCGGCTTTGGCGGCGCCCTACAGCCACCGCACCCTCGATAAACGTCGCGCCAACAAGCGCGCTCTGGAGGCCGAATTCGGTCTCGACGAAGGCGACGGCCCGATCTTCATCGTCGTCACCCGCCTGACCTGGCAGAAGGGCATGGACGTCCTGCCCGAAGTGCTCGACCACCTCGTCGGAATCGGCGGAAGACTGGCACTTCTGGGCTCCGGCGACGCCGCGCTGGAACGCGCCCTGATCGAAGGCGCCGCCCGCCATCCCGGCCGCATCGGCATCCGCATCGGCTACGACGAGGCGCTATCCCACCGCATGCAGGCCGGCGGCGACGCGATCCTCATCCCCTCGCGTTTCGAGCCTTGCGGCCTGACGCAGCTTTACGGCCTCGCCTATGGCTGCCTGCCGGTCGTCGCGCGTACCGGGGGGCTGGCGGACACGGTAATCGACGCAAATCCGGCCGCTCTGGCGGCAGGCTGCGCCACCGGCGTCCAGTTCGACGGTGTCACCTACGACGACCTCGCCGCCGCGATCACCCGCACCGTCCAGTTGCATTCGCAGCCCGAAGTCTGGGAACGCCTCCAGAAGAACGCGATGAAAAGCGACTTTTCTTGGGAGGCCAGCGGCAAGGCCTACGCCGACCTCTATCGCGCTCTGGTGGCATGACGGCTCTCGGCGCCAGCGTGCAAGCGGGCGAGACCCGCTTCACCGTGCGCTCCCCCCGGGCCGAGGCGATGTGGCTCTGCCTGTTCGATGACGACCGGGAAACGCGCCATTCGATGGGCCGGGATGGCGATAGCTGGACGCTGGTGCTCCCCGGCGACCATTCCGGTTCCCATTACGGGTATCGCGCCAGTGGACGCTGGGCGCCGCATGAGGGGTACTGGTTCGACCCGGCCAAGCTGCTGGTAGATCCCTACGCCGTCGAACTCGACCGCCGCTTCGTACAGAACCCGCGCCTGGCCATGTTCGGGGAAGATACCGTCGACATCGTTCCGCGCGCAATCATCCCTGCGCCGAAGCAGGGCCGCCCACCAGACCCGCCCCGCTTCGCGCGCGGCGGTCTCGTCTACGAACTCAACGTCCGCGCCTTCACGATGCTCCATCCAGACGTACCCGAAGGCCTGCGCGGAACGGTGGCCGCACTCGCACATCCGGCAGTTCTCGCCCACTTCGTGAAGCTCAACGTCACTGCCATCGAATTGATGCCCATCATCGCCTGGGTCGACGAACGACACCTGCCTCCGCTCGGGCTGGTCAATTCGTGGGGCTATAACCCGGTCGCGATGATGGCGCTCGATCCGGGCCTTTGCCCCGGCGGTGTCGAAGAACTGCGCCGGACCGTGGCGGCACTCCATGACGCCGGGATCGGCGTGCTGCTCGACCTGGTGTTCAACCACTCCGGGGAAAGCGACGTGCATGGCGGCATCCTGTCGCTGCGCGGGCTCGACGATGCGATGTACGCGCATGCGCCCGAAGGGCAGCTCATCAACGACACGGGCTGCGGGAACACGCTCGATTTCGCCAATCCGGCGGTCCGGCGGCTGGTGCTCGATACAATGCGCCATTTCGTCGGGCGTTGCGGCATCGACGGGTTCCGCTTCGACCTCGCGCCGATCATGGCGCGTGGCCCCGGCTTTGATCCCGCCGCGCCGATCTTCGCCGAGATCGCTGCCGATCCGGTGCTCGGCGACCGGATCCTGATCGCCGAACCCTGGGACATCGGCCCCGGCGGCTATCAACTCGGGCAGTTTCCCGCCAACTGGCTCGAATGGAACGACCGCTTCCGGGACGATGTGCGCCGCTTCTGGAAGGGGGGCGGCAATATTGGCCCACTGGCCACGCGGCTCGCCGGGTCGAGCGACATCTTCGGCCCACAATCGCTGGCCGAGGGCTGCCGCTCGGTGAACTTCCTTGCCGCGCATGACGGCTTCACGCTGGCCGACACGGTGGCCTACGAGCACCGGCACAATCAGGCCAACGGAGAGGACAATCGTGACGGTCACGGTGAGAACTTCAGCTGGAACAACGGCGTCGAAGGGCCGACCGACGATCCGACCGTCGTGCTGACCCGTCACCGCGATCTGGAGGCCCTGCTCGGCACCCTGTTCGCTTCGACCGGCACGATCATGCTGACCGCCGGGGACGAGTTCGGGCGCACCCAGCGCGGCAACAACAACGCCTATTGCCAGGACAACGCGATCGGGTGGGTGGACTGGGAAGCCCGCGACACCGCGCTGGAATCCCACGTCGCCGCTCTGTCAGCCGCGAGAGCCGCCAGACTTGGCCTGTTCCGGCGTTTCCCGGAACCCGTAGCCTGGCAGACCCGTGATGGCGAACGGATGACGGTCAGCGATTGGGAGAATCCGGGCAGTAACTGGCTGAGCTGCAGGGCCGAAGCCGAGGATTTCGGCTTCGCGATCGATCGCACCGCCAGAGAGGTTCGGATCACGCTTCCCTGACCTCACCGTTGGGTGCGTGCACCCGGCCTAGCCTCCGCTGCGCAACTGCTCCGTCAGATAGGCGAGGAGCGGCTGTTCGAAGCGGGGGTTGATAATCAGGAAATGTCGCCGCTTGTCCTGCTCGTCCGGCAGTCTGCACAGCACGTCCTCATCGACGAGACGACGGACAAGCCGCAACGCGGTGCTCATCGGCGCGCCGGACGCGATGCAGGCACTCGACACCGACACCCGTCTCTCCTCGATCTTCGCCAGTAGCAAGTCGAGCAGCATGGCCCAAGTCGGGTCACCAAAGAGTTCGCCGCCGCCGATCTCCCGCCGCTTGCTTTCCTTGCGCAGCAGTTCCTTGATGAACTTGCGCATTTGCGTGGGCTCGACGTCGCCATCAGCAGGCACCGGCGCGACCTTTTCCGGTCGTCCGGGATAGGTCGCAGGCACAGGTTCGTCGATCAGGCCGGCAAGGCGCTGCAACTCGCTGCTCAGCTGCGACATCCGGTCGAGCAGGATCTTGCGCTCACCCACCGCCTCGGGAAGTCCCTGAACCCGCTGCAGGGCGCGGCGCAGATCGGCGGGGCTGATCGGCTTTTCCAGAAAGTCCGCCGCCGAGGCACGCATGGCGTCTATCGCGACATCCTTGGAGGCATGACCCGTCGCGATGATGAAGCGAAGCTGGCGATCATGCTCGTCGGCATAGCGCGAAAGCTCGCGGATCAGCGCGATGCCGTCGAGTCCGGGCAGGTTATAATCGACAATCGCGATGGAAATGTCGTGCGTTCGGAACAGCACCTGCGCCTCGTCCGCGTTCGACGCGAAGAACGGCTCGTACCCCATCTGCCGCAAGGCGAAGGCGCACTCCATGCCCCAGTCGGTATCGTCATCGACGACAAGCACCGGGGCGACCTGGCGAAACAGACCGGCTTCCATTGCCGAGGGAACTTCAGACATCCGCGTTGCGTCTCCTGAGATTGCCGCTCCGTTGTCGTCTGCATCAGTATTCTGTGGAGCAAGAAGCGCACCAATGCGTATCCGCCAATTCTTCGGCATCGCATCTTCCCATTCCATTGTATTCTAAGAACGCCCAGTCACATTCCCGGGAGATGTTGTTGCATGGCAACCGACACGATTGCTACAGCTAAAATCGCAGAAGCATCCGGACGGCGCCGCACGGCACCCGCCTTCTGAAAGGCCGCAAGCGTGAACAGGGTGAGCAGCGCCACTGCCACCATGGCGAACGTTCCGCTGATCCCCAGCCACGTGGACCCCGCCGCCAGCAGCTTGATCTGACCGCCGGTAAGCACGCGGGCGCCCGTGCGTGCCCGAAGCAGCGCCACGGCGAGGCTGGCGATGACCAGACTGCCGACCCCGGCAGCACCGGCCCGGATCAGTCCGGGAACACCGTTCAGCGCCACTGCGCCGACCAGCCCGAAAGTCGCCAGCGCGATATAGAGCCAGTCCGGCGTGGCCCGCCCTTCCCAGGGCAGGACCACGACCGGGATCAGCACAAGCAGAAGAAAGGCAAGATAGAAGTATCCCGCAGCTTCCATGTCAGTATCCTCCGTTGGTCACCGTCACACTGGCTTCGACGTTGCTGTCGGGAAGAGGCACGAAGGCGCCGTACTTCATGATCGGGCTTCCGCTCATGTCGTAGCGCACCTCGACCCGGAACGTGCCGCTGGTATCGCCCGCGCCCGCCATGATCTCGGGCGGTGACTGGCCGCCCAGCAGCGAACCGTAGTTGTCGATCACCTTCTGGGCGCGCTCCCGGGCGAGCGTTACCCGCTCACTCAGGGAAAGGCCGGCGACTGCCGCCCTCGCCCCCTCGGCCGCCGCCTGCCTCACGCCGGTCAGCGCCGTGAAGTAGATGGAATAGATGATCACCGAGAACACCAGGGCGAGCAGCGCCGGAGCCAGCAGGGCAAACTCCAGCGCCGCTATTCCCCTGTCGCACTTCAGCAGTCGGAGCGGTGTCCTTGCCGTCATGCGCATTTTCCGAGTCTCCTACCTGAATCTCAGTCAAACATGTTGGTGAACGCATTCGTGAGATTGGTGCCGAAAGTAGCCGTAGCCGCAGTGATCGCGAGCACCACGATGCCGCCCAGCACTGCGTATTCGACTGCTGTAAGACCACGCTCGTCGTTCCGAAGGCGGCCCATCAGGTTGATAATTGCATTCATCATAATTCACACTCCCCATTACCCCTTCAGATGTGAGAGGCGTTCACGGGCGGAAGGGGCAGCCCGCAACGTCATGCAATAACTAGATCAGCACCGGCACTCCGCAGCGCACGCCGCCCACCCAGAAGGTGCCGTGTCCCAGCTGGATGCCGAGGGCCACGAGGACATTGGTCAGCAGCGGATCGACCACGCCGGAGACGATGCCGGTGACGGGCTGGGTGACAGCCGGGATCAACTGGCTATCGAGCAGCGGCTGGACCAGCGAGCACAGTCCGATCAGGCAGTCAAATTCCAGCCCGCCCGGCCCCGTCAGGCTGTTGACGAGGCCTTGCACGGTATTGCCGACGCGCGCCTCGTTGAGCACCGACTGCGGCGTACCGGCACGGGTCGGCCCACCGATAGTGCCCGGCCCGAAGACCAGCGTGTTGCCGTGGACCTCGCCTCCCAGCACCGGCTCGGCGATCGCCCTGCCCTTGATCGTCACGTCAATCAGCTGAGTCAGCAACGGCAGCTTGATCGGGATGCCTGCATGGACGATCTCGGTCCTGGTGATGTCCGCTGCCTTGATCGGCAGCAGCGGCTTGTCCATCGCCCAGCTCGGCATGTCCCCGATGTAGGCGCTGACCAGCGCCGAGTGGCCGATGACGCGCACCGTGGTGTTGGTCTGCTGGTCCCGGCCGGGCGCACAGTCGATGCTGTCGATCGCACCGTCCGCCGACTGGATATCTATAATTACTGGAACGTTTGCCCTCGCCACGCCCAGCGGCAGGTTCAGCAGCGTCACCTGCACCTTGAGCCGCAGCATCGAGGTGCCGACCTCGGTCTCCCCGGCCGGGCCGAACGAGAAGCGGGGGCGGTTGACCGGTCCCGACGCCGCAGCGGCGATCGATACCTGAGTACCGGTAAGCAAAGGCGGCGGCGAGACTGCGGCGATCACCTGCGAGAGATCGACCGCGACCGGATCGTCCTGCACCGCGTAGCTGATCAGCTGGTAGGCGTTGAGGCCCGCGCGAAGGGCAGGCGCCACGTCGGCCTCGCCCACCTTCATATTGCGCCACACGCCGACCTTGAACAGACCCTTCAATGGCACCCGGTGCCCTGCCGGGACGAAAGTGTTGAAGGCGTTCAGCGCGTTGCGGGTATTCCCCGGACCTGCCCCCTCCGCCGCCGCCGCGACGATATCGCGCAAGTCGTAGGACCCCTTGATGAGATCCCCGTAAGTTCCGTCGAAGCCGGACCGCTCCGCCAGTTCGTCGAAGAACAGCCCGGCATCCACGTTGCCGCCCAGCAGTGCCTCGATCTGCGATGAGGACAGGTTCAGCGAGATCCCCAGCAAGCCGCCGAGCACACCGTTGACCGCGTGGAGCAGCCCGCCCACTCCCATGGTGCTGACGTCCAGCAGCCCGGAAGTGGCGGAAATGCCGGCCTCGTCGATGCGCGCTGCGCTTGCCGTGGCGGCAAGGTCTGGGATCGGGCTCATGTCCCCCAGCACGCCGGTCAGAAAGCGGCGGCTGCCTTTGCCCGTGGTCACCCGAACCGCGTTGGGACGCACGGCGCTGCCCGCGCAATCGGCAGGCAGGGCACCGGGCAGGAAGAAGCGCGAACCGGCGTTGTCCGCCGCTTTTCTGTCGTCGTTCGCGCAGTAGTAACCGATTTCGACGTTGCGAAGTACCGAAGGGTCGTAACCGTTGTGCTGAAGGTAGGTCTCGGCCAGCGTGCGGGCATCGCCCGGCCTCATCGACGCCGCAAGCGCCGCCGCCTCGGTGGCGATGCGCAGTTCGCGATTGCCGCTGTAGTAGAGTGCGACATCGAGCGCGAGCCCGGCGGAAAGAAGCAGGGGCACGCCGAGCACCGCCACCGCGGGCGCGACCACGCCCCGCTCGTCCCGCCGCAGTCGGCGGATGCGCGCCGTCAGGCGGCTCACGACCCGGCCGGTTTCATGCCGCTCCCTGCCGCCGCGATCCGCGCGGCTTCGCCCGCCACCTGCTGCCGCAGCTGCGCCTTCGCCTTGGTGTCCGCCATTCCCGAAAGCAGCGCGTCTGCCTCACCCAGCCGCCCGTTTAGCGTGAGTGCGAGGATGAGGTTGTTGCGCACGACTTCGTCGGCCGGCGCGAGATCGTGGGCCGCCCGCAGCGTCTCGACCGCCTCGGCGGTCTGTCCCGCACGCAGCCGCGCATAGCCGAGCGCATTGGTGATGAAGGCATCGGCCGGGCTGGCCTGGGATGCCGCGGCATACTGCACCGCCGCCTGCGGCCACTGCCCTTCGGCTGCGAGCACGTGTCCGCGCACGGCAAGTGCGGCGCCGCTGCGATCGCTTCCCGGAATGCGCTCCAGCGCAGATCGCGCGGCATCGACCTGCCCAAGGTCGAGCAGGCAGTTGACGCGCAGCACGCGCGCCTGCGGATCATCGGGATGCTTGCGATCGAAATCGTCGAGGTAGGCCAGCGCGGCGCGGGCGCGACCGTCTGCGCGGGCCTGCTGGATCAGCGTCAGGTACAACGTCCGGGTGGAGCTTTCCTCCTGCACTTCGGCGGAACGGTCGGCCGCCAGCGCCGGGCCGGCAGCAAGAAGAAGAAACGCTGTTGCAGGCAGCAGACGACGGATCATTTCCCGGTACTCCGCAGCGTGTCGAGGATGGCGGCGACCGGCGGTCCGGCCAGGACGATGAAGAGCGCGGGCATAAAGAACACCAGCATGAGCACGACCATGCGCACGGTGATCTTGCCGATGGCCTCGCGCGCACGGGCGACGCGGCGCTGGGAGAACTCGCGGATGTATTCGCGCAGGGCAGGAACCAGTTCCATGCCCTGGAACAGCGACTGCCGGAACAACGCCGCCAGTTCGCGCGCGCCGCTGACGCCGACGCGGGTGGCCCAGCGGTCGAACGCGACCTGATAGTCCTGACCCCGATCGAGGTCGTCGACCAGCATCGCCACCAGCCGCGCGTGGTTGGGCACCGCCACGTGCTCGTCGCGGGCGATGCCGCGAAAGCACTGGTCGAGCGAGACGCCGCTTTCCAGCATCATCAGCATGAGGTCGAGAAGGAACGGAAACTCCGCCGTCAGCACCCGTTCGCGCGTTGCCGCACGCATCTGAAGCGCATACTTGGCGCCGATGTAGGTGAAGCCCGTGAGCGCGAAAGTCGGCAAGATCGGCCGCAGCGGATTGCCGGTCACCACGAAGCAGATCGCCATCGACAGCACCATGACGAGCAGGGTCGCGCCCAGCCGCAGCGCCACGAAGACGTCGAGCGCGCCCGCGTCGAAGTAGCCGGCCGCGCGCAGGCGCGTCTCGATCTCTGCCTTGTCGCGCCCCTGCGCCAACAGCGCGCGGGGTGCCCGCAGGGTGCGCCAGCCACGGGCCGCAGAGGTCCCGCCTGAAGCTCCCGACGCCGCCTGGCCCTCGACCCGTGCTCGCAACTGCGTGTCGGTCTGCAGCCAGCGCAGGCCCAGCAGCGCCACGGCGAGACCCGCGATAGCGGCGACCAGCGAGATCGAGGCGATCAACCCGGGCATCAGAATGCCAGCCTCATCATGCGACGGATGATCATGATGCCGATGATTTCCAGCCCGATCGCCACCATCGACATCGAACGCCCACGCGGATCGGACACGAAGAAGTCGATATAGGCCGGATTCATCACCACCAGCATCGTCATCGCCAGCAGCGGCATCGCGATCAGCACCTTGCCGCTGACCTTGGCTTCCGAGGTCGCCGCCTGCAGGTCGCGGCGGATACGCACGCGCTCGCGCAGGATATGGGCGAGATTGCCGAAGACCGAGGCGATCGAACCGCCGTAGCGCAAATTCGTGCGAATGGCGGCGGCGAGCATCGAGACTTCCGGAACCTGCAGCCGATCGGCAAGCTGCTGCACGGTCTCCGCGACCGGCGCGCCCATTGCCAGCCGCCGTCCGACCGGCGCGAAATAGGCTGCCACCGCCTCCGGCGCGTCCGCCAGCGCCCGCGCAAGGGCCTGCGAAAGCGAATTGCCCACCGACTGAAGCTGGCGCACGGCGTCAAGGTAGAGCGGCAGCGCCTCGGTCAGGGCATCCACCCGCTTGCGCGCGCGCGCCTGCAGCCACGAGAGCGCCACCATCGGCACGCCGATGATCAGCACGACGGCGGCGGCCGGACCGAACAGCAGCAGCACGATGAGCGTCAGAACCAGCATGACACCGATCAGGGTCTGCAGCGCGGGCACGGTTAGTTCGACTTGCGCCTGCGCCAGCAGCGGCGCGATGCGCTCGGGCACGGTCACTGCCGCCAGCGGCCGGACGGTCACCGCCCCCGGCGAGGCGATCGCCTCCAGCCGGCGGTCGAGCGTCACCCGGTCGCGCATGCGCTGGGAAAACCAGTGCCATGCCACGGCGCCCACGATCAGCAGCGCCAGCAGTATATAGGCGCCGCCCTTCACCATGCCGAACCATCCTTGTCCACGACCGGGCTCGCATAATCCTTGAGCCGCGCGGCATGATAGGGGCGCGGCGACAAGGTGCGGTGCAGCCCCTCGCCCGACATCGGCGGCTGCTCCTCGAAGTGGAACAGCTCGTTGAGGGTGTAAGCCTCACCTTCCACGCCGGTAACTTCGGCGACCGAGGTGATCCGGCGCGATCCGTTGGCAAGCCGCTGGATGTTGACGATGACGTGGATCGAATTGGCGACGAAGCGGCGCACCGCGCGCACGTCGTTCTGCTGGCCCGCGAAGCCGAGCAGCATCTCCAGGCGGGAGAGCGCGTCGCGCGGGGTATTGGCGTGCAGCGTTGCCATCGAACCGTCGTGGCCGGTGGACATCGCCTGCAGCATCTCCACCGCCTCGACCCCGCGAACCTCACCCAGGATGATACGATCGGGGCGCATACGCAGCGCATTGCGCACAAGGTCGCGCGCGCTGACCTCGCGGCTGCCGTCGACATTGGGGGGGCGCGTTTCGAGGCGGACGACGTGCTCCTGCCGCAGTTGCAGTTCGGCCGCGTCCTCGATGGTGACGAGGCGTTCCTTGTTGCTGATGCAGCTCGACAGCACATTGAGCAGTGTCGACTTGCCCGCGCCGGTGCCTCCGCAGATCAGGATGTTGAGCCGCGACCGCACCGCGCTGGTGAGGAAACCCGCCATCGCCGGGCTCATCACGCCGCCCGCGACGCAGTCGTCGATGCTCAGCGCCTGCAGCCGGAACTTGCGGATCGAGACCAGCGGGCCGTCGAGCGCGATCGGCGGGATGACGATGTTGACTCGGGATCCATCGGCAAGGCGCGCATCGACGAAGGGCGTCGCTTCATCCACACGGCGGCCGATCGGGCCGACGATGCGCTGGATGATGTTCATCAGGTGCGCGTCGTCGCGGAAACGGGTTTCGACCCGCTCCAGCAGCCCCGCGCGTTCGGCGTAGATGGTGCCGGCACCATTGACGATGATGTCGTCGATGCTCGTGTCGCGCAGCAGCGGGGCGAGCGGACCGAGACCGACCACCTCGTCCTCGACATCCTCGATCAGCAACAGCCGCTCGGCGCTGTTGAGCGCCAGCTGGCCGCGACGGCTGCGGCTGTTAATGACCTGCTCGATCTCATGCCTCAGGGTACGCCGGTCGAGCGCCTCGGCCGTGATGCCCTGGGCCTCGAGCTGTTCGATCACCTGCGCACAAGTCAGAGCCTTTACCGCCTGGTAGCTGTCGCTCATCCGCTGGGCTGCGGGCTGGGCGATCGCGGCCTTGCGCTTGGGTTCGGCCAGTGCTTCCTCCGGCACGAAGTCGTTGGTGAGCAGGCTCATGCGCTGCGCTCCACCGAACGCAGGATGGCCCGCCGCATGCGATCAATGCCGAAGTTGGTGGCCTTGGCCTGGGTGGAGATGCCGCAAGCCCGGCGGATCGCCTGGGCGTAAGTGCCTCCATCCCGCTCCATCATCAACGGCCGCCCCGCATTGAGCGCATTGCGCTGGCGCGCGTGGTCCACCGGCACGCCGAGCACCGTATCGATGTCGAGCGTGTCGGCAATGCGGCGGCCGTCGAGCAGGATGCGCGGATCGTGCTCCCACACCAGCAGCCGCAGGCGCTGCGCGCTCGCAGTGTCCATCGCCACGCGGTCCAGCAGGCGGCGGGTGGCGTCGAGTTCACGGATCGACTGGCTGCACACCACCTCGACGCTCTGTGCCTGCGAGGCGAGTTCGCGCAGCAGGCCGCCATTGCGCAGCGATCCGCCGCACAGCACGACATGCCCGCAACTGGTGCGCAGAAGCTGGATCAGCCCGACGATATCGGCCGGCCCGATGCCGACCGGCTCCGCGCCGGTGCCGCCGTCGAGCGTCAGCAGCGAGAGGCCGGAACGCTCGTGATGTGCCAGCGCATCGCCGAGCAGGCTGGCATCCATGCGGTCGATGTCGGAAATGGCCGAAGCGATCCCGTAGTCAACCTTGAGGTCGAGGTACGCCTCGGCCGTGCTGGTCGGCAGCGTGCAGTCGATCAGCAGCGTGGAAGTGCCATCGAGGCAGTGCGCCAGCGCCATGTCGGTCGCCAGCACTGCAGTCGCATCGCGGTCGGTGCCGAGCACGAGGGTAAAACGGCCGAGCCGCCCGTGGCTCGCCAGCGAGGTGTTGAGCACGCGCGAGAGGATCTCGCTGACCTCTGCGGCGACCGCGCCGCGCGGCATCACGTCCGTGGCGCCCGAGCGGATCGCCTGGAGCACATGGGCCGCGTACATGTCCTCGGTCGCCAGTACGATCGAGCGCCCGCCCGCCGCCTGCGAGACTTCGGCGATGACCGAGGCCATGGCACGCTCGGCCGGGATCGAGGCGTGGTCGATGACGACGATGCCCGGCCCGTCGAACTCGGCGCCGTCGAGAGACTGCACCATTTCGACCGCCACATGCGCGCCCATCGCGTCGGAGATGCGCTGCGCCAGCGCGCGGTCGATGGAAAGAAGATGGATGCGTGCCATGTCAGCGCCTCACCACGCCAAAGGTCCGGATACCTTGTTCGACACCGTCGTTGCCGACGATCATCTGCCCGATGCTTGGGTCCACCGGCTTGTTGGCGGTCGCCAGCATCGGCTTCACCGCTTCGGGCTCGACCAGCCGGGGCGTGGCGACGATGATCAGCTCCTGCCGCTCCTTCTGGTTCTGCTGCCGCTTGAAGAAAGCCCCCAGCACGGGCAGGTCGCCGAGGAACGGCACCTTGTCCTTGGTGACCGAGCTGTTCGAATAGTTGAGCCCGGCGATCACGAAGCTCTGGCCGCTGCCCAGTTCCACCGTCGTCTCGGTCGAGCGGCGGCGGATGCCCGGCACCGTGTAGCCCTGAAGCTGGACGCCGTTGTTGTAGTCAAGCTCGCTGACTTCGGGCGCCAGCTTCAGGACGATGCTGTTCTCGTTCAGCACATAAGGCGTCACCGAAAGGCGCACGCCGAACTCCTTGTACTGGATGGAGATCGTGTTGCCGTTGCCCCCGGTCGATTGCGGGACGGGCACCGGAAACTCACCACCCGCCAGGAAGCTGGCCTTCTCGCCCGAGCGCACCAGCAGCGTCGGTTGCGCGAGAAGCTGCGAGAGCCCATTCGAGGACAATGCGGAAAGGACCGCGCCGATGCCGCGATTGCGGCTGCTGAGGAACAGGTTGAACGCACTCTGGATGGGTGCGGAGGCATCGATGCTGAGACCGGGCGTCGATGTGCCCCCGCTGCCTGAACCGTTGAATGAATATCCGTTGAGGCTGCTGGACGGAACCAGCGCCCCCTGGATATCGCCCGACAGCTTCGCGAAGCTGAAGCCCAGCGCCTTGAGCGTGGAGGAAGAGACCGCCGCAAACTGGACATCGACGGCCACCACTTTCTCGCCCGCACGCAGGGGTCCGTTGGAAGTCGCATAGGACGGTGCCGGCGGATCGACGTGGAACTGTGTCTGCCCGATCATCGAGCCATCCGCCGCATAGACGTCGAGCATGGCGTCGCCCGCCCCCTGCCCGCTGACCCGCAGCGACTGCGAGGTCGGCGCCGAAACGGCGATGACGTTGTCGCGGTTGACTTCGATGCGAGCGATCGAGCGCGTGAAGCGTAGCGTCTGCGCCTCGTCCACCTGAAGCGTGCGCTGATCCTGCGCACTTGCCGCGGCCGGAGCCAGAACGAAGGCGCAGGCCAGCAATCCCGTTGCATACTGCGCCTTCATTGTGCGCCACTCCCCGAATAGATCGTTTCGCGATTGCCGCCGACCACCAGTTCGATCGCATGGGGGGCGGGAGCGCGGCGAGGCTGTGCCGCTCTGGCGGGAGGCGCTGCCGCCGCGCGAGGGGGCGGCGCGGCGGCAAACGCCGGCGTCGGCCTTGCCGCCGCCGAGGGAGCCTCGAGAATGGATGCGACCTGCGCGGTCGCGACTTCCTGCTTGTCCTCGGGATTGCGCAGCGACAGGTAGAGCGCGCCGGTGCTCTTCGCGAGCGAGAGTTCGGACACCTGCTGCGGATCGAGCGCCAGCGTAACATTGCGAGCCGGAGGCGGCGGCGCGGAAACCGCGCCCGTCACCCCGTCCTTGACCGGCTCACCGATGACGACCTCGCCGACCGCCAGCACCGGAACCATCTGCAACAGCGTGGTCGAGCGGCTTCGCCCATTGCCCCGCGCGCCGCCGATCGCATCCTCGCCGGGATAGACCACCTGAACGTCGACCCGGTCTCCCGGGCGCACCAGGCCGGCCACCGCGATCTCCGCAGTGGTGTCGATACTGATCGCCCGCATGCCCACCGGCACGCGGATGGCCAGCTTGCCTTCCTGCTGCAGCGCTTCGCGCGGTATCGGCGTGTTGGCCCGAATGTCGCGTGTGGCCACCCGACCGACAACTTCGGCAGGCGTCGCTGCGCCGGGCACACGCGAAGGATCGAGCGAGGCATTGCGGATCATGTCCGCAGTGATCGTTTCCCCGATCTTCACGTCGCGCGTCGCGACGGCGAGCACGGCTCCTTCGACCTGCGAAGCGTCTGCAGCCAATCCCGATACCGGGCCTGTCCCCGGAACACCGCGCGGCGTCGCCGAGCGGCCCAGCTCCCGGATGCCCAGGAAGCCGAACGTTGCGGCGGCAACGAGCCCGACAGTGATCGTCAGCTTCGCTTTCGAACCCAGGCGCATGCAATTCCCCTTTGCCATTGCGCTTACGCAAACGGAGTGCTGCCCCTGCACTCCGAGAAAAAGTGCGAACCGTTCCTTGCCGGGACAGATCCGCATCCATTTCTGAATGGTAACCCGGGCCGGATTCACTTCCTCATGGAGAAGGAGCCGATGCGAGGGGAACCGCGGGGGCCGATTCACGCAGATTGATGCTGCGCATGAGCGGCCGGACCAGTGCAGCGTGGTACATGCCCGTAATTAGCCGCGCGCGGGGAACGCGATGAACAACAAGTAACCCTCACTTTGGTTCTTTTCGTGACTTGCGCCGATAGCCAAGGCAATAAGAACACCATGTCCAGACCGTCCCGACCGACCTTGCAACCACGCACCGTCGACAAAGACATTCCGGGAATCTTCGAAATAAATCTCCAACGCAGGCTTCGGCTTGCTTATTGAGAGGGGCAGGAACCGGAACGCCGATCGCGGTTCCCGACTCTCGATCTGACGATGAGGCACGACTTTGACGAAGGCAGCATCTTTGAGGAACGGGCAATGATCCCCGTTAAGGAAGCGATCGGCGACAACATGGAGGCACGCGCAGCGAGCCCGGCATCCAGACGCTCCCGCAAGGGCCGGGGGTGGAACGATGGCACCCAGCTCTACGCCGTGACCGCAGCGCTGGCCGCGCTGACACTCGGGCTTGTCGCCCCATACGCACCGGGAGCTGGAGTGATCTCGGCCGCATCATGCGGAGCGCTCTACGTCCTGCACTGTCCGCGCCTGTCGCTCATCTCGGCGATCCTCCTGGCAATCGGGGCGCTTCCGTTGACGGCTGCAGTCACGTCGTCGATTTTCTGGACCGACCTCCTGCTGCTTTGTGGTGCGGCGTTTCTGCCCCGCGCTTTCGCGACTGCACTGCTAAGGGTCCCGCGCTGGTCCTGGCCGGCCGCCATGGCGACAGGTGCCCTGTGCCTGTTCCTCAACTTCCTGGCCGGGCCGATCCTCGGCCCAGCCCTCGGCATCGTCGCCGCGCTTTGCGCCGCGTTCATCGGGGCCGGAATTGCCCGCCATCTCGCCATGGTCGATGCCCGGTTGCTGGCATGGGGCGACGGCGGCATGGTGGAAGTCACCCGAGACTTGCTGCTCGGCCGCATCGCCAGCGGGATGCTGCACGATCTCGCGCAACCGCTCAACGTCATCTCGATGGCCAACGCCAACATGGACTACATCGTAAGCCACCTGGAGATCGACGAGGCGAGCCGCCAGCAGATCCAGGAGCGGGTCGGGCGCATCGCCAACCATACCGAAGGCGCAGCACACATCCTCAGCCTGTTCCGCTGGTTCGGCCGGGATGGTCGCGAAGGAGACGCGCCGTTGACCGTGCAAAGCGCCCTGGAGTGCGCGATCGCGACGACCCGCTCCAATGTGCGCCATCACGGCGTCGCCGTGCACGTGCGCGGCGCGGCGCTCGACCAGCTTGTACCCGGCCAGTACGGCGCCCTGCAGATGATGGCCGTGGCGGCCCTGCTCAGCGCCTTTGCCAGCTTCCGCGGCACGGACGGGCACAAGCACAAGGGCGAAGTGCTGCTCAACGCAAGCCTTACTCCTGCCCATGTAGTGATCACCGTCGATTGCATCGACGAGGATGGCAACCCGATGCGCGCCCGCCAGATCGATGGCGCAACGCTCTGGCTGGTGGAACAAGTCGCGCAGGAAGCATCCGGCGAGTTCCGCTGTGTCCTGCAGAACCGCAAGCCGCTGCGCTTCGTCATCCGGCTCGGCCGCGACGACGTCTGACCTGTCGGGGGATCAGCCCCCGGCGAACAAGGGCAATGCGATTTCCACCCGGGCGCCCTCCACTTCGCCCGGCGAGAGCTCGACGGTGCCGCCGATCTTGCCGAGCACCTGGCGGCAGATGTGCAGGCCCAGACCTGTACCGTTACGCGGCTTGGTCGTGAAGAACTGCTGGAAGGCGGCGCGGGCCTGTTCCATCGAAAGCCCGGCCCCGTTGTCCGAAATGACGCAACGCGCCGTGCCGCCCTCGATATCGATGCGGATGGCAATGCGCCCCCTGCCTTGCCAGCCGGCCTCGCGGCGCACCTCGATGCTTTCGGCGGCATTGCGCAGGATGTTGACGAGGACCTGCTCGGCCTCGATCTGACACAAGCCGACATGCGCGGCCGTGACGGCCCGGCACTGCTCGACTTCGATGTTGGTCTTGTCGAACAGCGGCTGCAGAAACCGCACCGCATCCCGCGCAGCAATTCCGAAATCCGCGCTCACGACGCCGCGGCTATTGCCCGAAGCATAGGCCAGCGTATGATCTATGATCGTCTGCGCACGCTGCACCTGCTCCGCGATCCGCTCGATCGCCCGGCCCAGCTGCGGCTGCATCCCCTCAGCACGTTCGAGCAGCAGGCGCAGGTTTTCGTTCGCGATGGCGATGGAGAACAGCGGCTGACGCAGTTCGTGCGCAAGTTCGGAACTCTGCTCACCCAGATCGGCAAGGCGCGCCTTGGCGGCGATCGTTTCGAACAGGTGCTGCATCTCGGCCTGATCGATGCCGCACCCGCCCTGCGTCGCGGCCCTTTCGGCCGGGCGGCAGAGCTGGTTAGTCGGCGTGCAGCGCACCCACGTCTCGACATCGCGCTGGGTGATCTCGTTCGGTTTCATTCGAGGCCTTCCGCATTTGCGTGCAGGTCGCCGAAGTCGGCAAGCATCGTGTTCAGCGTGTTGATCAGCAGTTGCGGCTGCACCGGCTTGGTGAGCACCAGATGGCGCGGCAGCGCGAGTTCAGGGTCCGGTCGGAGCTGGTCCCCGGTAATGAAAAGGTAACGAAATTCCCGCTGGCTCAGCATTGCGTGAGCCCGAATGCGCGCAACGATCGACAGGCCCGATTCATTCCCGAGACGCACGTCGCATGCGAGCACGCGAATGGACGGGTGCTGCTCGAGCATGGCCATTGCCTGATCAAGATCCGCAACGCCAACCGCGCAGATGTCATGGAGCGCCATGAAAGTCAGCAATTCCTCGACGATCGCGTTAACATCGTCAATCAACAGTACCAAAGCTTGATCGTTGCCCATCGAGCTTCTTCTCCCACTGCGCCGAATTCGTCGATCCGGTGCTAGTTGCCTTCACTTAGGTGTCATTCCGTTTCCAAATCAATAACGCCCGGTGAAAATCCGTAGAAATCGATCAGTTATCACCAGCCCACACACCGTCCGAACGCTTCCTCAAGCACAGCTGCGGTAAGTGCCCAGCCGGATCGGTGCGTGCCCGAAGCGCCGCGGCGGCATTCGCCCCCCAATCGGCCGGGGAGCGCTGTCTTCGAGGGCATCGATAACCCCGCAGACCATCTCTGCGGCGGCGAACGCCCTCTCTTCCTCCAACAGCTGCCGGGCAGTGTCCAGCAACTCGCGTACAGATTGGGAACCGATGGCGATCATGACGAACTCCTTTCCATATTCCTCGAACAGTTAGAGGGGACGACCCACGGCAAGGGCCGCCCCCTCCCCCCACCTCGTCATCCGAGGTCGGGCTGCGGCGTGTCCAACCAGGGGGAGGGCAACAAGGCGGTGGACACGCCGGCCTCAGTTCAGTTGCCCGTGCCGCCCCCCAGCAGCCCGCCGAGCAGTCCGGTCACCGGGGCAAGGACATTGCCCGTACCCGTGCCGGAACCGGTGGCACCCACTACACTGCCCACGACCCCGGTTACGGGAGCGAGCAGGCCCCCTGCGCCGGACCCGGCACCGGTATCGCCGAGAAGACCGCCGACTACGCCGGTCAACGGAGTGATGACCTCGCCTGCGCCTCCGCTACCACCGGTAACGCCGCCGAGCAGGCCTCCGACCACGCCCGTCACG
>NZ_JBMDIO010000014.1:0-115088 GCF_057808725.1 Novosphingobium sp. FG90 | reverse complement strand
TATATAAAGCAGGCGAAATTCACTGCGATGTCGCCCCGGCCCGAAGGCAAGGGGGGGCACAGCAGCGGACTTGAATCTTGAGGAGTGTCGCCTTGGACGATGACAGCAGCAAGGCCTTGAGGCATTCAGATGAGGTTGCGCTCGCGCCCTTGGGGAATGCGATCCCGCCGCAGCTCGCGGCTGAGATCGAAGCGGCCCGCTCTTACCGGGCGCGGTCCAAGGCCGCCAACACGGTCCGGGCCTATGAGAGCGACTGGCGGCAGTTCGAAGAATGGTGCTGGACGCGCGATCTTGAGCCTATGCCGGCTATGCCGGAGGCCGTGGCCACATACCTTGCCTCGCTGGCGCAGGCGGGGAGGGCGGACAGCACCATCGGGCGGCACCTTGCAGCCATCGCCTGGCACCACAGGCAGGCAGGGCAGGTCGCACCCCAGCATCGCGATCCGCGTGATGTCATTGGCGACACACTTGCCGGGATCCGGCGCGAGCAGCGCGCACGGCCGACGCGCAAGAAGAGCGCAATTCTGGCGGCCGATCTTGCGCGGATGATTGCAGCTGCTGAAGGCCAAAGTCCGCGGGCTATCCGCGACCGGGCCGTCATGGCACTTGGGCTGGCGGCGGCGTTGCGGCGTTCCGAGTTGGTCGCGCTACAGCTGGCTGACCTCGAGCTGGTGCGGGAAGGCCTCAAGCTGACGATCAGGCACTCGAAAACAGACCAAGAAGGGGAAGGGCAGGTCATCGCGGTGCCGTCGGGAAAGATTCTCAAGCCGGGCGCGCGCCTCAACGAATGGCTCAGCGCAAGGGGAGGGGAGGCTGGTCCTTTGTTCTACCGCACCGACGCACAAGGGATGATGACCAAAGAGCCCATGTCGGATCGCTCGGTTGCCCGCCTGATTCAGCGCTACGCCCAAAAGGTTGGGCTCGATCCTGCCGCAGTCGGTGCGCACTCACTGCGCTCAGGGTTTCTGACCGAGGCGGCCAAGGCCGGAGCCTCGCTGCCCAAGATGCAGGAGGTATCGCGTCAGAAGAAGGTGGAGGTGCTCCTCGGTTATGTTCGCGATGCCGCGTTGTTCAAGAACCACGCCGGTGAGAGCTTTCTATAGGGAATCTAGGCTATGGAATGCTGGCTTGCTCCACGATGGTCCCTGGTTTCAGATACCCTTACGGAGCGTCACATATGGCAGAGGCATTATCGTGCTAGGTCTGCTAGAGCTGGATCGCGAATAATTGATTACACCGCAGGAAAATTTCATTAGATTCCCCAGGTAGTCGATTTTGATCCTGCCGATTGAGTGACTGAAACATAGAAAATGGCCCGCGCTGATCATCTCGTCTCGCTCGTTCGCGCCAGCGTTGCTGGCGACCGTGAGACGCTGCGCGCAGCGGCCGAGGCCATTGCCGCGGACGAACGAGCCAAAAATCACCACATCGTTGCAGATCGCATCGAACGCGCACTAAGCACCGTGCCGGTAACGCCGCCGCCTCTCACGACCTCCCAGCCTCAGGTCGGGCCAGGTCGAGACACGATCATCGAAATCGAAGCGCGGGTTAGATTTGATGATCTGCTCCTTTCGTTGCCAGCGCGCGAGAATGGTCGTCAGCTGATCGAAGAGCACATGCGTGCTGATGTTTTGCGCGCACATGCCTATGAGCCACGGCATCGGATTCTGCTTTCCGGGCCTCCTGGAAACGGGAAGACGTCCTTTGCTGAGGCAATCGCGGAGGCGCTGGGCTTACCATTCTTCGTCGTGCGTTATGATGCTTTGATCGGCAGTTACCTTGGTGAGACCAACGCTCGGCTTCGCAAACTGTTCGATTATGTGCGCACACAGCCGAGCGTCCTATTTTTCGACGAGTTTGATGCTATCGGTAAAGAGCGTGGCGACACCCATGAAACCGGCGAAATCAAGCGCGTGGTCTCGTTCTTGCTCATGCAACTCGATCAATTGCCGCCGTATGTTATAGTTGTTGCGGCTACCAATCATGCAGAGTTGCTTGATCGCGCGGTATGGCGTCGCTTTCAGATGCGGTTAGCTTTTCCACAGCCCGATCGCAAACTGCTTGAGGTGTTTTTGGACAGGGTCATCTCTGGCTGGCCTGAAACTCCGCGCATGACTGTACAGAAGCTCGCGACCCGCCTTGGCGAAGTAAGTTATGCCGAAGCGCTCGACCTGTGCCAGAATGTGAGGCGCAGGCAGATATTGGGTTTGGGGGAGATTGGGATTGATGATGCGCTCGAGACAGAGCTTGAACTATGGAAATCGCGCGTACGGCCCGGGAATGTAGATGGCGAGCGATCCAACCAAGCCCCTGCTGAGGCTGACGCCAGACCAATCAAGACAACGCCCCGCCGGTCAGCAAAAATTTCCCCGGCCACCTGAATCTTTCCCTCGGGATCGCCAGCAAGCCACATTTGCCCCAAACTTCGACCGCCTGGCCCAGGCTTTGGCGCGAGATCCGGGCGGTCTCGAACTGCGTGCCGATCCGGCTGCCCTGGCACCGGAGAGATTGCTCGTCTTCGAAGTCCGTGGCTCGGTGAACAATTTTGCCGCAGCCGTTCAGCGCGTGCCCGGCCTCGAACTGATCGACGAGGAGGAGTTAGGCAGCGACGACGACAAGGAGCCCGTTGCCTACCTCCTTGTTCCGGACGCACGCGCGCTCGCAGAACTGCTCTCTCTTTGGAGGCGCTGGAACGCCGATCAACTGCAATTCGGGGAGACGCCGTGGCGTGGCGTGTTCGAACTGCTTCGCGATCTGCGACCATGGGGGCCTCAGGACAGGGTCCAACGAATCGACGCCAGTTTTCTCGCCGAGGAGATCGAGGAGCGCGGCGAGGACGAGCTTGTCCCGCTGGAGATCGAATTGATCTACCGAGCCTCTGAGGTTCAGGCCCAGGCACGGGAAGATGAAGTGCGCGCGGCAGTGACCGCACGCGGCGGGGATATCATCTCGCGTGCCCGGCTGCCCGACATCGCCTATCATGCCCTGCTTGTGGATTTGCCGGTACGCGCGATCCGGGAGATCATCGATCGGGCGGAAGGCGGCATCGCCAGCCTCGAGCCTGTCATGCACATCCGCCCGCAAAGCCTAGCGACGACGATCGAGATCGAGGACGTCACAGACGCCGGCACCGCTGCTGCGGTCGGCAACCTGCGCGAACCGATCCTGGCCCTGCTCGACGGAGTTCCGGTCGCTGCACATCCGCTGCTCGCCGCTCATCTGGTCGTGGATGATCAATTCGATCTCGAACCCCATGCCCCCGTGGACCAACGCGTCCATGGCACTGCGATGGCGTCGCTCCTCGTGCATGGCGACAGGAACAATCCCGCACCGGCATTGCCGCGGCGCATTCATGTTGTTCCGGTGATGGGTGCTGGGGATCGCTTCCCGGCACGACGGCTTGTCGTCGATATCATCTTTCTCGCCATTAGAGCGATGCGAGAAGGCCCGGATGCAACGGCGCCGGGCGTGCTGATCGTCAATCTCTCGCTTGGCAACGAGCGGCGTCCCTTTCAGTCGTCGCTGTCGGCATGGGCACGGCTGCTGGATCGACTGGCGTACCGATACGGCATTCTGTTTCTGGTGAGTGCTGGTAATGTGAGGGAGACCTTCGGCGTCCCAGCCTTCGCGACCGGCACGGCTTTCGAAGACGCTGACGCCGCCGCTCGCTGTGACGGCACGCTGACCGCGATCGGCAATCTGATGGCTGACCGGCGTATGTTTTCGCCGTCCGAGGCAATCAACGCGGTGACGGTCGGCGCGTCCAACGACGATTGGGTGTCGGCTGCGGACCGCCGCGCCGCCCGCACCATCATCGACCCCTTTCCGGGCATTCGTGCCGCCAACCCGTCGAGCGCTCTCGGCCCTGGATTTGCCCGATCAGTCAAACCCGACATTTTGATGCCGGGAGGTCGCGAGCACCTCCGCCAGATGCGGACCGACGGTCATGTCTTCGTCAGGCCGGCGCCCTCGACGCGCCCCGCTGGCCTCAAAGTGGCTGCGCCTCGTACCGGCGCCTTCGGGGTAGCCGAAGGCTATTCGGGCGGGACCAGCGGCGCGACCGCGCTGGCATCACGCACATGTCATCGGATCCACGACGCACTAGAGGCGGCGTATCCGGATTTTGCGGGCCTGCCCCACATTCAGCGGGCGGCCTTGCTTAAGGCACTGCTTGTCCATCCCGCCCGGTGGCCCGATGACATTGCTGCACGGATCAAAGCGATCATCGGTCCAGTCGGCGGACATCACAGCCACATCAAGGACAATATCAGGCGCTTCCTGGGATTTGGCTATGTTGACGCCGAAGACGCGGTAGCGTGCGCGGAGGACCGCGCGACGTTCTGGGCGGTTGGAGAACTTTCGCGCGACCGTGTCACCACTGTCCGTGTTCCCATACCGGCGGTTATGAGCGGTCAGGCCCGGCCCCACAGCCTCTCGGCGACGCTGGCATGGTTCACACCCGTGCAACCGGGACGCAAGAGCTACCGATCCGTTCGCCTCAAGCTGCTCGATCCAGCAGAAGCCGGCACTTTGGGCGTTTCTCCGCGAAGCCTTCAACCGGACGGCAATCAGACTAATCGCGGCACCATATTCATGCGTTGCTGGGAAGGTGACAAAGCGCCGGTCGTCGGCCCGGATATGACGATTGACCTCGTTGTGCAGCGCGATCCAGATCCGGGCACTCCGATAGATGAAGCTGTACCATTCGGTCTTGCGGTCACGGTCGCCATGCCCGGCATCGTCGGTCTCTACACGCAGGTCGCACAGCGCCTCGGCATCGCGCCGCGTCAGTCGGTCTGAGGCTCGCTTTTTTTCGGGATTTTGCAACTGTGAACGTCAAAAGGAAGCCTGCCAAAGCCGAGCGACCAACATCGAAAATGCGCACGATATTCCGCGAGGTCGCGCGCGACATTGTCGCCCGGGATCGCAAGGCGCGTAAAGGGGGGCGCACGCAAAATACGATTGGCGAGATCGAGCGCGCAATGGTGAAGGCCTATGTCTGCGGACAAGAAGCTCTGTTGAACAAGCGCGAGGGGTTCCGCCCTTCGGTCAATGCTTTGGTCGATTGGCTGGAAATTCCCCCTCGGGCAAGAGAGACGCTGAGCTTCCTGACAATCTGTTTTTCTCACCGCTGGTCGGCGTCACCTCAAGCTTTGTACGCTGAACAACGATTTTCCGGACATAATGTGAACATTGGTGTCAGGCAGCGGCGCGAAGGTACTGGTAGAGGGTTTCGCGGCTGATGCCCATGTCGCGCGCGATGGTCGCCTTGCGTTCACCGGCGGCAACGCGGCGGTGCAGATCGGCAATCATCTCATCCGAGAGCGACCGTTTCCGCCCCCGATAGGCGCCGCGCTGCCGAGCGATCGCAATGCCTTCGCGTTGCCGTTCGCGGATCAGGGCGCGCTCGAACTCAGCAAACGCACCCATGACCGAGAGTATCAGATTGGCCATCGGGGAGTCCTCCCCCCGAGAAGGACAGGCTTTCCTTCTCAAACTCGATCCGGATACCTCGCTTGGTGAGGCCCTGGACCAGCTTGCGCAGGTCATCCAGATTGCGGGCCAACCGATCCATGCTGTGGACGACGACGGTATCGCCTTCGCGGGCGAAAGTGAGCAGAGCCTCAAGCTGGGGGCGGTTGACGTCCTTGCCCGATGCCTTGTCGGTGAAGGTCCGATCGAGCGACTGACCTTCCAATTGGCGATCCACATTCTGATCGAACGTGCTGACCCGGACATAGCCGATCCGTTGCCCCTTCACTGCGCACTCTCTCCATCAAAATGTCAGGTTGAAATCTATGATACGCAACGACATTCGTCAACAAATTCCGTTTAGTACCCTAATCTGACAGAAACCGCGGTAGCGCCCTGACGTCCGGTTAGGCTATACTCCAAGCTGACATCACAAAATCAAATCCCTCAAAGATGGCGTCAATTGCCTTGATGGGGTAAAAACTGGAGTGCTTCCAGGATGGGACATTCGGCAACGTCATCTCCAGTGCATCTGGCTAACGTGGTCGCCAGCGTCACCTCTATCTTCTGCAAATCTGCAATGCGGCGGCGGACATCTTCAAGGTGGAGTTCGGTTCTCGCCATAACCTCCGCGCAGGTTTGTGCACCGGTATCGGTGAGCGACAACAATGACCGTATGTCATCCATTGCATAGCCAAGGTCGCGCGCGCGCAGGATGAACTGCAACCTTTGCACCAGTTCCGGCGAATAGACGCGGTAGCCGTTGGAACTGCGAGGCGGCCCCGGCAGCAATCCCACCTTCTCGTAATAGCGGATGGTTTCGAGATTGCAGCCTGTTTTCCGGGCAAGCTGGGCACGCAAGATGCCGACCTGTTGCTCCATGAAAATACCTCTTGAGTCTGTAGTGGCTACAGAGCCTACACTGCGAATCACTCAGTTGGAACAAGGGATTCAAGCCATGGTCTCAACGCCGGAAGCGGGACAGCCAGCCCTCACCGAAAACCACGAGCCGAAGCAGGCAAACTGGGTTGCGGCGGGCGCATTGATCGGCGCGGGGCTCGCCTCGGCTTGCTGCGTCGTCCCGCTACTGTTGGTTATGCTCGGAATTTCCGGCGCGTGGATCGCCAACCTGACGGCGCTCGAACCTTACAAGCCCTATGTCGCAGGCGTAACGCTCGCGCTGCTCGGCTACGGCTTCTGGCATGTCTATTTCAAGCCGAAACCGCCCTGTGAAGACGGTTCCTACTGCGCTCGTCCACAATCGGCTTGGACCACCAAGGCGGTGCTGTGGCTGGGCCTTGCCGTCGCCATCCTGGCGCTCACCATCGACTGGTGGGCACCCTGGTTCTATTGAAAGGAAATACCCATGAAAAAGACAGTATGTATCGCTATGGCCGTGCTGGCTATGGCTGGCGGCGGGGTCGCCTATGCAGTTAGTGGCACGGCGCAAGATCGCCCCGCGGCTACCGCAACCGCTCAGAAGCAAACCACCTTTGCCATAGAGAACATGACCTGCGCCACCTGCCCGATCACCGTGAAGAAGGCGATGGAAGGCGTCGCCGGGGTAACGGCGGTCACGGTCGATTTCGCAGCCAAGACCGCGCGCGCAACCTATAACCCGCGCCGCACCAATGCTGCTGCGATTGCCGCTGCATCAACCAACGCGGGTTATCCGGCGCGCGCTATTCAAAACTGAGCGGGGCGCCGCCAGCGCCTCAAGAAAGCGATAAGCAATGAACGACTGTTGCAACCGCCCCGGGCAGGAAGGATTTGACGTTGCCGTCATCGGCGCGGGTTCTGCCGGGTTCTCCGCCGCGATCGCCGCTGCCGATCTGGGCGCGAAAGTGGCGCTCGTCGGTCACGGCACGATTGGCGGCACCTGTGTCAATGTTGGCTGCGTTCCTTCCAAGACGCTGATCCGCGCCGCCGAAGCGGTGCATGGTGGGCTTGCCGCCGCGCGCTTTCCCGGCCTTGGGGGCGCTGTCCAGATGGATGACTGGTCCGTATTGGCGGCGTCGAAGGACGATCTTGTCACGACGCTGCGCCAAAAAAAATATGTCGATCTGCTGCCCGCCTATGAAGGTGTGAGCTATATCGAGGGCAAGGCACGCTTTGCCGATGGTGCGCTGATTGTCGGCGATGCGCCCATGAAGGTCGGCAAGGTCATATTGGCGATGGGTGCGCACGCCGCCGTGCCGCCGATTCCGGGGATGGACAGCGTGCCCTACCTAACCAGCACATCGGCGCTGGCGCTGGATCGCTTGCCCAAATCGCTGCTGGTGATCGGTGGCGGGGTGATCGGGGTAGAACTGGGACAGATGTTTTCGCGTCTGGGCGTTGATGTCACCATCTGCTGCCGAAGCCGCCTGCTCCCCGAAATGGACCCGGAAGTGAGTGCCGCGCTGAAAAACTATTTGGAAGCCGAGGGCGTGCGGGTTTGCGCAGGTGTCGGCTATCAGCGTATCGCCCAAACACAGAGCGGGGTCGAATTGACCTGCGAGGGGCATTGTGACACCGTCGCGGCGGAACAGGTGCTCATCGCCACCGGACGCCGACCCAATAGCGACGGGCTTGGGCTGGAGGAGCGCGGCATAGTGCTTGCCCGTAATGGTGGAATCGTCGTCGATGACCACCTCGAAACGTCGGTTCCAGGCATTTACGCGGCGGGCGATGTAACGGGACGGGACCAGTTCGTCTACATGGCCGCCTATGGCGCAAAACTGGCCGCGCGCAACGCGGTGACGGGCAACCAATACCGCTACGACAATTCCTCCATGCCATCCGTCGTCTTCACCGACCCGCAAGTCGCCAGCGCCGGCCTCACTGAAACGACAGCACGGGCGCAAGGCCTGGACATCAAGGTTTCGCTGCTCCCGCTCGATGCTGTGCCAAGGGCACTGGCAGCACGCGATACGCGGGGTCTCATCAAAATGATTGCCGACAAGGCGAACGACCGTTTGCTGGGCGGCCAGATCATGGCACCCGAAGGCGCGGATTCGATCCAGACACTGGTGCTGGCGATCAAACACGGCATGACCACCCTGGAATTGGGTGCAACGATATTTCCTTACCTGACCACTGTGGAAGGCCTCAAACTGGCGGCCCAAACGTTTGATAAGGATGTCGCCAAACTGTCTTGCTGCGCCGGGTGATTGCTCGGGGATCAACCGGCAACGAATGGCCTCCCTCCAGTGCAAGCCGCTTTGGTGTCAATTTTGTAATTCGCCTCAGCGGGAGAGCAAAATGGCACGACGCCGACTTCTGACCGGAGACGAGCGCCGGCGCCTGTTCGATCCTCCTGTCCAAGAAACCGCGATCATTGGGCATTATACCCTTTCTGCGGAAGATGTTGAATTGGTTGGGCGCCGCTATGGTCCAGCAAATCGACTCGGTCTGGCTGCACAAATCGCTTTGATGCGACATCCCGGCTTTGGTCTGCAACCCGAGATCGGGCTTCCCGACGTCATTCTTCAGTACCTCGCGGCACAGTTATTCGTCGATCCTTCCTCCTTCTCTGCATATGGTCAGCGCGCGCAAACCCGTACCGATCATGCCGATCTCGTGGCGCGTTATCTTGGCATACGCCCGTTTCGACGCGGCGACCTGGCACTTGCCCTGAATCTTGCCGCGCAAGCCGCCGAGTATACAGACAGAGGTGAACCGATTGTTCGCGCCCTCATGGTTGGCCTGAAGGGTGAGCGGTTCATTCTTCCGTCAGGCGACACACTGGAACGCGCCGGTCTTGCTGGCCGGGCACGCGCACGCAAAGCTGCCGCAGCCGCAATCGTCGAAGGCCTCAGCTCTGCTGAACTGACACGGCTAGACGAACTCGTAATCAACAACCCGGATTTCGGCATGACACCGCTGGCGTGGTTGCGTAATTTCGAAGAAGCCCCGACTGCGGCCAATATCAATGGCTTGCTTGAGCGCCTGCGCTATGTTCGCGGCATAGGTATCCACCCGGTAGTTGGGGGCGCCATTCCGGAATTCCGCTTTGCCCAATTTGTCCGCGAGGGCGGCGTGGCACCGGCATTCCTGCTTTCGGATTACAGCGTCAATCGCAGGCGGGCGACGTTGACGGCCGCAGTGATCGACCTTGAGGCCAGACTTGCCGATGCCGCGATCCAAATGTTTGACCGACTTATCGGCGGCATGTTCACGCGCGCGCGGCGTGGGCGCGAGCGTCGCTACCAAGATAGTATTCAGTCGGTGGGGCAACTCATGCGGCTGTTTGGCGCCACGATTACAGCACTTGATGAGGCTGTCCAGAATGGCGGCGATCCGCTCGAATTGATTGACGAAGCGGTGGGCTGGCACCGGCTTGTTGCGGCAAAGGCCCAAGTAGATGCCCTTGCTGATCTTGCCGGCGAGGACGCACTGGTAACGGCAACCGAGCGTTACGCCACGCTACGGCGTTTCAGCCCGGCATTTCTGGACGCCTTCACCTTCAAGGCGTCTGGAACAGGGACGGCACTGATCAAAGCCATCGATGTCATTCGCGATGCGAACACACGAAAGTCGCGCGACCTTCCCGATGGCGTTCCACTGCCATTCCCCAATCGGCAGTGGAAGCGTCTCATCACCGAAAGCGGCCGTATCGACCGCCGACGTTATGAAATTGCGATCATGGCAACCTTGCGTGATCGTTTGCGCGCCGGTGATGTATGGATCGAGGGAACCCGCAACTATCAGCGCTTCGATGCCTATTTGCTGGGTCGGCGCGACGCCGCCAAAGTGGCGGATGTGCTTCCGTTCGATTCAAATGCTGCATCCTACCTCGCTGACCGGGCACGAAATCTTGACTGGCGGCTGCGCCGATTTGCCAAGCAGTTGAAAACAAACAAGCTTGAGGGAGTGTCGCTCGAACGAGACCGGCTCAAGCTTCAGCAAATGCCGCCTGTCACCCCACCGGAAGCTGAAGCCCTCGATCGCAAGCTCGATACCCTGCTTCCCCGCGTGCGCATCACCGAGCTGCTGCTTGAAGTCGCCGAACGCACTGGTTTTTTGAACGCATTCCGTGACCTGCGCTCAGGCAAGGAGCACGACAACCCCAGCACGGTACTCGCCGCAATTCTGGCTGATGGCACCAACCTCGGGCTGGAGCGGATGGCCAATGCCAGCGAAGGCGTCAGCTATGCCCAACTCGCATGGACCCACAACTGGTATCTTTCACCCGAGAACTATCAGGCCGCGCTGGCCATGATCATCTCAGCCCATCACGAATTACCCTTCGCGCGGCATTGGGGCGCTGGCACCAGTTCGTCGTCCGATGGCCAGTTCTTCCGGTCGGGGCGGAGCCGTTCAGGGGCGGCGGACGTCAATGCCAAATATGGCGCCGAACCTGGCGTGAAAATCTATTCTCACCTTTCCGATCACTTCGCATCATTCGGATCACGGATCATGTCCGCGACGGCAGGTGAAGCGCCTTACGTGCTCGACGGGCTTGTCCTGGGCGCCGGCAACCTTCCGTTGCATGAGCACTATACCGATACCGGCGGCGCCACCGATCATGTTTTCGCACTCTGCCACCTACTCGGGTTCCGCTTCGCGCCCCGGCTGCGCGATATTGGCGACCGCAAGCTGGGTTCGATCGCTGCGCCATCGACATACAAGGGCATCGAAAATCTGATGGGCCGCACCATCAAAACGGCAGCGATCGAGGCCGATTGGGATGACATCGTCAGGATTGTCGCCTCAATCAAGGATGGCACGGTGGCGCCGTCAGTAATCTTGCGAAAACTTGCCGCCTACAAACGCCAGAACAGGCTGGATTTTGCATTGGCTGAACTGGGCCGTATCGAGCGCACTTTGTTCACGCTCGATTGGCTTGAACAACCGGAACTGCGACGTGCCTGTCAGGCCGGTCTCAACAAAGGCGAGGCGAGGCACACGCTTGCCGCCGCCATCTATACCAACCGGCAGGGTCGGTTCACCGATCGCTCGCTGGAAAATCAGGAATTTCGCGCATCTGGGCTGAACCTGCTGATTGCGGCGATTTCCTACTGGAACACGGTCTATCTCGACCGGGCCGCCCAGCACCTCAACGCTGTCGGCACGACGTTCGATGCGGCACTGCTTGCGCACCTTTCTCCGATGGGCTGGGCGCACATCAGTCTGACCGGCGATTACCTCTGGGAGCAGGCCAGGCGACTTCCAGCAGGTGAATTCCACCCACTCAACGAGCCAATGGCGCGGTTGAAGCGTGTAGCGTAGCCCATGTTCCGCTTATGTCCGAGAAATCGTTGTCTGGCGAACAAACCTTGAGGTGACGCCATATTGCGAGGTCAGCGCGATCTGCCCGGCGTGGACCAGTCGGCCGTTGCTGCCTCCCGACACCGCCGCCAGATCCTCGGACCGGTACGCAAGCGTGAAGTCGATCCCCTTGTCCTTGAGATCCGATTTCCATTCCCACCATGCCGCGAAAGGGCCGATCGGCGCCGGCACCGGGTTATTCGTATCCCCAGCGGGATATTCCGCCCCCGGGGTCGGCGGTTCGGTGGGCGATATGGTCTGCGGCGGCGCGGCGGCGGCCTTTGTATCCTGCGCCAGCGCAGGCGGGGCGCTCGTGGCGGCCATGAGCAGCGCCGTGCCGAGCCAGAATGATGTCGTCGAAAGCGATTTCCGGGCCATTTGGCATCCCCCATTTATGGTTGTTGGCGGCGGGGATGCGGGGCAGTGCCTCGCTCTCCGGTCTCATATTTGGGGCATGCAGCTGCCCATTCCGCCGCGACATCTGTCCCGGCGGTTGTGTCTTTTGCGGCTTTGAACCGTGTCGAGGGCCGATCAGGCCTCCGGAGGTGCGCCCTCCCATGCGCGGTGGAAGAGCGCTTTCAGTGGGCCAGCCTCGAGCGGCCGCGGGTTCCAATAGGGATTGGCGAGCGCGATCTCGCAGGCGCGATCAATGTCGCTCTCCCGCATCCCGATATCCCTGAGCGCGGTCGGAGCGCCCAGCGACCGAGCCAGCTCGAAGAGCCCGGATGCCGCATCGTCGGTTCCGAGCGCTCTCGCTATCCGCGCCATCGCATCGGGCACGGCCGGAGCGTTGTAGGCGAGCGCGTGGGGTAGCACGATCGCGTGCGTTTCGGCATGCGGCAGGTTGAAGCTGCCGCCGAGCGTGTGGCAGAGCTTATGGTGCAACGCCATGCCGACATGACCGAGCACCGTACCGCACAGCCACGCACCATAAAGGCAATCCGATCGCGCCTCGTCGTCGGCATCGGCTGCGAGACGCTTGAGACCGTCGGCGAGCGCGCGGATGCCTTCTTCGGCGATCAGCCCCATCACCGGATTGCCGTCACGCGCATAAAGCCCTTCGGCGGCGTGCGCGATCGCGTTGATGCCGCTGACCACCGTCAGGCCGAGCGGCAAGGTCGCGGTCAGATCGGGATCGTAAATGACGGTGCGCGGCAGGACGCGCATGTCCTTGCCCGTCTTCTTGATGCCAGCTTCGGTGATGCCATAGATCGGCGTCATCTCCGAGCCGGCATAGGTCGTCGGGACGGCGATGATGGGCAGGCCCGATTCTAGCGCAATGGCCTTGCCCAGCCCGATCGTCGAGCCGCCGCCGACCGCGACCGCGCAATCGGCATTGACGCTTTCTGCATGCGCGCGCGCGGCCCGTGCGACCTCGATCGGCACGTGCATCACGGCCTGGTCATAGAGGCCCGCGCTGCGCTCGCCCAGCAGATCCGCGACGCGCTGCGCCTGCTCGCGCTGAGGCGGCGTGCACAGCACCAGCGCGCGCCGGCATCCCAGCGCCTCAACCTCGTCCGCGATAGTCGCCAAGCTACCCTTGGCGAAAACCACGCGCGCGGGCTGCGCGACATAGGTGAAGTCCAGGACGCCCACGCTCAGGCCGCGCTCGACACGTAGTCGACCTGGAAACGGCCGGTGCGTGCGCCGATCAGCTCATCGCGCACGCGCAGATGCTCGGGATGCGTCGCATAGGCGTCGAGCGCGTCCTGACTCTCGAATTCGGTGTAGAGCACCATATCGCAGGCATAGCCGATCCGGCTGTGGTCGAGCCCGACCTCGAGCTTTGCGAGCCCCGGGATCGAGGCTGCCATCACCTCGAAACGCGATTTGATGAGCTCCGCGGTTTCGTTCTTTTCCTCCGGCGTCTCGCCGCGCACGTTCCACATAACGATGTGCTTGATCACAGGAATACTCCCTATTCGACAAGGACGCAGTGTGGCCCCGCTCAGTCCTTGTTCTTCTGATAAATATCGATGAACACGGCCGCGAGCAGAACGAGGCCCTTGATCATTTGCTGATAGTCGACGCCGAGGCCGATGATCGACATGCCGTTGTTGAGCACGCCCATGATGAAGGCGCCGATCACCACACCGAGCACCTTGCCTGCGCCACCGGTCGCAGAGGCGCCGCCGATGAACACGGCCGCGATGACGTCGAGCTCGAAGCCGGTGCCGGCCCGCGGCGTCGCGCTGTTGAGCCGTGCCGCGAAGATCAGACCCGCGACCGCGGCGAGCACCCCCATATTGATGAATGTGATGAAGGTGATCCGCGAGGTGTTGACGCCTGACAGGCGTGCCGCCTTCAGATTGCCGCCGACCGCGTAGAGACGCCTGCCAAGGACGGTCCGATTCATCAGGAAGGTATAGGCGGCGATCAGCACTCCCATGATCGCGACGACCGTTGGAATGCCGCGATAGCTCGCCAGCACATAGCAGAAGGCCAGCAACAGCAGCGTGACCGCGCCGTTCTTGGCGGCGAATACCGGCAGCGAGGCGACCGCGGCCTGGCGCGATTGCGAGCGGGTGCGCGAGCGGATCTCGATCGCGAGGAAAGCGAGCGCGACCAGGACACCGATGATCAGTGACAGCAGATGGAGGCCGTCCATCGAGAAAGGATCGGGCAGGAAGCCCGAGGCGACCGCGCTGAACGACTCCGGGAAGGGGCCGACAGATGCGCCATCCGAGATCGCGATCGTGATGCCGCGGAAGACGAGCATCCCCGCCAGCGTCACGATGAAGGAAGGCATGCGCCAATAGGCGACCCAATAGCCTTGCGCCGCGCCCGCCACCGCGCCGCCAGCCAGGCAGGCGATCGTCGCCGGGAAGACGCCCCAGCCGCGTGACACCATCAGCGCGCCCGCCAGCGCACCGATGCAACCCGCGATCGAGCCGACCGACAGATCGATATGGCCGCAGACGATCACCATCAACATGCCGAGCGCCATGATCACGACATAGCTGTTCTGGAGCAGCAGATTGGTGATGTTGAGCGGCTGGAGCAGCACGCCGCCGGTCGCATATTGGAAGAAGGCGGTGATGACGACAAGCGACAGCAGCAGGCCGTAATCGCCGAAGCTGCGCCAGAGGGCGCCGAGCGTCGGTCCGCCTGGTTTGGGTTCGACCGGCGTGGAATAGGTGGTGGCCATGATATTTCCTCCCCTCAGGCGCCGAGCGGCTGGTTTTTCTGGATCGCGCGCATGATCGCTTCCTGCGACGCAGCCTCGGCGCTGAATTCGCCGACGAAGCGGCCCTCATTCATCACGTAGATCCGGTCGCACGTGCCCAGCAATTCGGGCATTTCGGAAGAGATCATGATCACGCATTTGCCGGAATCGGCGAAGTCGTTGATGATCTTGTAGATTTCATATTTGGCGCCGACATCTATGCCGCGCGTCGGCTCATCGAGGATCAGCACTTCGGGATCGGTGAAGAGCCATTTGCTCAGCACCACCTTCTGCTGGTTGCCGCCCGATAGCGTGCCGACCTTCTGCAGCACGTCGTGACAGCGCGTGCGCATTTTCTTGCAATAGTCGGACGCGGTATCGAACACCTTGTAGGCGTCGACCACGAAGCCCCACCGCGATACCCTTTCGAGATCGGCCAGCACCGTGTTGCGCGCGATGCTCTCGCCGAGCACGAGACCTGCGCCCTTGCGATCCTCGGTGACGTAGGCGAGCCCGCTGCCGATCGCGCGCGTGACGGTCGAGGTATCGATCGCCTGTCCGTCGAGCGTCGCCGTGCCGGCGACCTGCTTGCCGTGGAGCCGGCCGAACAGGCTGAGCGCGAATTCGGTGCGTCCTGCCCCCATCAGGCCGGAGATCCCGACGATCTCGCCGCGCCGCGCGGTGAGGCTGACATTGCGGACGACTTCGCGGCCATGATGCTGCGGATCGACGACACGCCAGCCACGCACCTCGAAACCGCCCCTGCCGATCTTGGCCGTCCGCTTGGGATAGCGATCCGACAGTTCGCGGCCGACCATCGCCGAGACTATGCGGTCTTCCTCGATCTCACCATCGCCACAATCGAGCACGTCGACGGTCGCCCCGTCGCGGATCACCGTCACCGTGTCGGCGACGCGGCGGATCTCGTTCAATTTGTGCGAGATAATGATTGAGGTGACGCCGCGCTCCTTGAGCCCCCCCATCAGCTGGAGCAGCCGGTCGCTGTCGGTCTCGTTGAGGCTGGCCGTCGGCTCGTCGAGGATGAGCAGGCGGACGTCCTTGGCGAGCGCCTTTGCGATCTCGACCAACTGCTGCTTCCCAATGCCGAGATCGCCGACCGGCGTTTGCGGCGCGTCGGTCAGGCCGACGCGGGCGAGCAGGCCGCGCGCCTCCTCGTGCGCAGCTTCCCAGTCGATGACGCCGCGGCTGGCGCGTTCGTTGCCCAGGAAGAGGTTTTCGGTGATCGACAGCAGCGGAACGAGCGCCAGTTCCTGATGGATGATGCTGATCCCGGCGCGCTCGCTGTCGCGCAGTCCGTGGAAATGCCGCTCCTCACCGCCGAAGCTGATCGTGCCGCTGTGGCCACCATGCGGGTAGACGCCGCTCAGGATGTTCATCAGCGTCGACTTGCCGGCGCCATTCTCGCCGCAGACCGCGTGGATCTCGCCGCGGCGGACGGTGAGGTCGACCTGGCGAAGCGCCTGGACGGGGCCAAAATTCTTGGCGATGCCGGTCATCTGGAGGATGACCTCGGCACCGGTCCGCTCCGCCTCGGCGGGGCGGCGAGCGATTACGGTCTGCGACATGATGCTCCGCTCCTCATCCCAGGATCTGCGCCGTGGTGTAGAATTTGTCCTGCTCGACCAGGATCCTCTGCCAGTTGCCACGATCGACCAGCACGGGCTGGAGCAGCTGGGTGGGCACGATCTTGACCCCGTTGTCGTAGGAATGCGTGTCGTTGACCGCGACCGGGCGGCCATTGAGCGCGGCATCGACCATTTCGGCCGCCGCCTGCGCCAGCGCGCGCGTATCCTTGAAGATCGACGAGGTCTGGTCGCCGCGCGCGATCGACTTGACGTTGGGCACCTCGGCGTCCTGTCCCGTCACGACGGGCATCGCATTGCCGGCCGCGCCGTAGCCGACGCTCTTGAGCGAAGAGATCACGCCGGTCGCGATCGAATCGTTCATCGCCAGCACCGCGTCGAGATGGTCGTGCGAGTAGAAGGCGCTGAGTAGATTATCCATCCGCGCCTGAGCCAGCGAGCCGTCCCAATTGGGCGTCGCTGTCTGGTTGAGCGTCGCTTGACCGCTGCGGATCTTGAGCTTGCCGCCGGCGATGTAGCTCTGCAGCTGCGACATCACGCCGCCATAGACGACATGCGCATTGTTATCGTCGAGCGAGCCTGCGAAGATCTCTAGATTGAACGGCCCCTTGCCGTTGGCGAGGCCGAGCTTGTCGACGATGTCCTTGCCCTGCAGCACGCCGGTCTGGCGATTGTCGAAGGTGACGTAATAATCGACGTTGCCGGTGTCCCGGATCAGGCGATCGTAGGAGATCACCTTGATGTTCTGCTCGCGCGCCGTCTTGAGCGCACTCGCCATCGTCGTGCCATCAATCGCCGCGATCACCAGCGCCCGCACGCCCTTCGCGGTCAGGTTCTCGACCTGCGAGAGCTGGATCGGCACGTCGTACTGCGCATATTGCAGATCGACATCGTACCCCATCCTAGTCAGCGCACGGACCATATTGTTGCCGTCGGAGACCCATCGCGCCTCGGTCTTGCTGGTCAGCGTGATGCCGATCGTGCCTTTGGGCGATTTCGGCCGCCGCGCGCAGCCCGCAGCGAAAGGGGCGAGCAGCGCAAGCGACGCCATACCGAGGCAGGATCGTCGGTCGAATGTCATCATGATCTTGGCCTCCCCTTCTTGTTTTCGTTCGGTTGGTGATCGGCGGTCGGCGCCGCGTGGTCAGGGCGTCAGGACGATCTCCGCGCCCTGTTTCGCCGAGGAGGCGAAGAAGGCTTCGAGGATCCGATTGATGTTGTGCGCCTGGCTCGCGGGCACGTTCGAGGGGCTGCCGGTCCGCAGCGCCTCGAGAAAGCGCGTCGCCTCTCGATCGAAATAGACCGGATTGCCGATCTCGGCGAGTTCGGGCGAATAGACCGTCTTGCGGACCGCCCAGACCTCAGGGAAGCTGGTCTCGTTCCACTCGGACCAGCCTTCGGCATGACCGTTCTTGCCGCTGTCGTAGATCTTGTACGAGGCGGGCAGCGGCCGCGAGTGCATCACACCTTCGGTGCCATAGGCGGTGAGATCCCAATTCTCGGTCCAGGGGAGTGGGTCCCACGACATGAAGTCGATCGTGACGATCTTGTCGTCGTAATTGAGGATCGCGCCGACCGCGTCCTCACGCGCGGTCTCGTCCATCGCACCCGGAAACTTCGTGATCCGCGCGTTGACGCTGTTGGGCATGCCGAAATGCAGCAGGATGCGGTCGATCGTGTGGCAGCCGATGACGTAGAAGGCGCCGCCGATGTCACCCGGCTGCTTCATATGGCTGGTGCCGGCCTCGTCATGCGAGCAGCCGGCATGCGCGCGGACCTGCAGCACCTTGCCGAGCCTGCCCGACTGGAGGACCTCCTGCATCTTGTCGACCGAAGGCGCGTAGCGCCAGCAATAGCCGACCTGGAACAGTCCGCCGGTCTTTTCGACCGCGTCGACAATGCGTGCGGTATCGTGCGAACCGCGCCCGGCGGGCTTCTCGCACAGCACCGCCTTGCCGGCTTCGAGCGCCTCGATCGCCCAATCCGCCATCAGATAGCTTTTGGGGTGGACCAGGACGGCATGGACGTCAGGATCGGCGAGGATATCCTCCTTGGTCCGCGCCCCGAGACCGAGCGCCTCGACGAAGGGTTCGAGCAGCGGACTGTCGTCATAGGCGCCCATCAAGCGGACGTTGACCGCACGCTGGAACGCCTTCACCCGACCCGATGTGTGCGGATGGGTGATACCCAGGCAGGCTATGCCGATCTGCTTCGTATCGCCGAGTGCGTAGGTCATGGTTTCGTATCCGTCTCTGGGTTTTGGGGTCAGAGCTTGACGGTGCGGCCGGTCTTCACGGACTCGAGCGCGGCCTCGGCAAGCTTGAGCGCGAGCAGGCCATCGTCGACACTGGTGGGCAGCGGCGTGCCGTCGACCAATGCGGTCAGGAACGCGTCGAGTTCGGCGGCATAGGCTTGCTCGTAACGCTGCAGGAAGAAGTTGAGCAGCGGCTCGCGCGCCTCGGTCACGTCGGCAGACCAGCGGCGCACCGTGGTGGGCCGCAAATTGTCCTGCAACAACATTCCTGTCGAGCCGAAAACTTCGACGCGCTGATCGTAGCCATAGACCGCCTCGCGGCAATTATTGATGTGGCATTGCTTGCCGCTGGCGGTCTTCATGTTGATCATGACGGTGTCATAGTCTTCATGCTTGCCGGTCAACTCGGCATCGACGATCCGGCTGGCAATCGCGCTCACCTCGACCGGCTCCTCGCCGAGCAGGAAGCGCGCCATGTCGAGATCGTGGATCGTCATGTCGCGGAAGATGCCGCCCGAGGCCGCAACGTAGGCCGGCGGGGGCATGCCGGGATCGCGGCTCGAGATAATGACCTGGCGGACGTCGCCTATCTCGCCGGCCTCGATCGCGCGCCGGATCTCGGCGAAGCTGGTCTCGAAGCGGCGGTTGAACGCCATCATCACCTTGGCGTCGTGCTTGGCGATCTTGTCGACGACCGCCTGGCTCTTGGCCAGCGTCGAATCGACGGGCTTCTCGCAGAGCACGGCTTTGCCGAGTTCGACCGCACGCAGCATCAGCGGGGCGTGCGTATCGGTCGGCGTGCCGATGACGATCGCCTGCACATCGGGATGCGCGATCGCGGCGAACGGATCCAATAGTGCCTCGGCGCCCAATTCCTTGGCGAGCGGATTGACCGCGTCGGCGATCGGGTCCGCGACGGCGATCAGCTTGGCTTTCGGGTGCGCCGTGACGTTGCGCGCATGAATCTTACCGATACGGCCAGCGCCGAGAACTGCAATTCCGAGCATGGAAACTCCTGACAAAGGGGGGCGGGTCACACGACCCCGATAGATACTCGGCCGGCGATCAGGCCGCCGCGGCGGTCTCGGGAAAGGTCACCTTGTCGAATTGCGCCATCGTGGTGTCGAACGCGCGCTGCGCAGCCTCCTCAAGCGGCAGCTTGCGATGCTCGGCCGAGATGACCTCGACGCCCCAATAGCTGTCATAGCCGATGTCGAGCAGCGCCTGGATCTGGGCGGCGATATCGATCGCGCCCTCGCCGCACAGACGGCGGTGATGCGTCGAATCGTTGAACAGGCTTTCGATCACATCGGGACCGGCATCGTCGAGCTCGACGGCCTTGAGCAGATGCGGCGGGATCGTGCGGATCTCGTCGGCCTGCATGCCGCCGCGCTGAACGTGCCACGTGTCGACGAGCACACCGACATTGTCGACGCCGAGATTCTCGGTCAACGCGACGCAGCGCGCGATCGAATTGATGCTCGCGAAGGGAAGGAATTCGACGGCGATATCGATGCCGAGCGGCGCGGCCCGCTTGCCGAGTTTGGCGATCGCTTCGCGCATCCGGGGAAGATCGGGTTCGTCCTCCTCGAACAGGCCGGCGCCAAGCTTGATCTTGCCGACGTCGAGCTTCGCGGCGATGTCGAGCATCCCGTTGAACATGGCGTCGGAGGCGACGCGCTGCGCGCCGTCGAGATGCCAGTCGACGAGGAATTCGAGTTCGACGTGGCGGATGCCGTTGTCCGCGAACAGGCTGCGCACCGTGTCGATGCCGAGCTGTTCGATGTTGGCGGCGATATCGTCATAGACGAACCCCATGCCGCGCCAGCCGACGCGGCCGGAGACCTCGACCCGATCACGCAAGGCGAACGGACTTACCTCGCTGCGGTCGCCGGGAAAGGTATTGCCCGCAACGGTCCAATAAGAGGCGCAGAGCTCGATATCCTTGCGTGTCATGATGCGCCTTTCGTCAGCGTGCAGCAGATTGGAGAACGGGGTCGGGCGAGTCGGACGTCGCGATCTTGGCGAGCACGAAATCCCATTCGACGACCAATGACGGCGACGGCATATCGTGGACCCGGGCCATTTCGGGATCTTCGAGGGGCTGAAAGCGCGCGACAAGATCAGCCTTGACACCGAACACCGTGTCTTCGCGCAGATAGGGACAATCGGGCGTGAAGATATGCGTGATCACCTGCTCGTAGCCGGGCGCGGTCACGATGAAATGGAGATGCGCGGCGCGGTTGGGGTGCCGGCCGATGTCGCGCAACAGCTTGCCGACCGGGCCATCGTCGGGGATCGGGTAGAAGCGCGGCTTGACCGTCTTGAACCAGTAGCGGCCATCCTCATCGGACTGGAACACGCCGCGATGATTGAAGGCGGGCTGCTCGTCGGGCTGCTGGACGTCGTAATAGCCGTCGTTGCTGGTCTGCCAGACGTCCAGACGCGCACCGGCAACCGGGTTGCCGTCGACGTCGGACACACGGCCGACGATCAGCGTCGGCTCACCCTTGCCGTCGAGATTTATATTGCCGCCATTGGGATATTCGGGCGCTCCCGCGACATAGAATGGGCCCAGGATCGTGTTGGGCGTCGCCCCCGACGGCCTGCGGTGATTGATCGCATCGACCAGCATCGTGACGCCGAGGATGTCGGAGAGTAGGATGAACTCCTGCCGCCAATCAGTGCACATATGCCCGGTATCGGTCAGGAACTGGATCGCTGCCAGCCACTCCTCATGGGTCGGCTCGATCTCGTTCACCGCGGCATGGAGATGCCGCACGATCGCGCCAATCACGACGCGCAGCCGCTCGTTTCCCGGGCCTGCCATGCGCGCGTTGACTACGTCGGCGGAGCGAGACTCGTCAAAATAGCCGAGATCGACGGTCGGGGAATTGGCCACGGACATCCTCAAAAGCTGTGTTTGTTCGATGATCGATCGCCGTCGTTGGGAGACAGGTAGGCTTGACCGCATCGAGAGAGAAGATCAGGAATGGAAAAGTCTTTTGCGTTCTGTGGGAAAATCACCTGAACCATTTTAGGCAGATCGAGCTGTTTGTCGCGGTTGCCGAATCTGGCAGCATCAGCAGGGCTGCCGAGCAGCTCGAACTATCGATCTCGGCGGCGAGCCGCTATCTGCAGGCGCTCGAAAGCCGCCTTGGTGCCCGGCTTGTCCAACGGACCACGCGCCGGCTTTCGCTGACCGAGGCTGGCAACGAATTCCTGCGGCGCGCGCGCGCGGGCCTGGCGGAAATTCGCGAGGCGGAGGCGGCGGTGCGCGACTTCGTCGTCGAGCCGACCGGCCTGTTGCGCGTGACGGCGTCGCTGTCTTTCTGCCTGCTGCACATCGAGCCATTGCTGACAGAGTTCACGCGCCGCTATCCTGAAATCACGGTCGATGTCGTGGTGGCAAATCGCTATTACGATATTGTCGACAACAGCGTCGATCTGGCGATCCGCACCCGCGAGTTCGAAGCCGACAGCAACCTGACGATCCGGAAGCTTGCCGAGACCCGTCGCGTGCTCGCCGCGTCGCCCGCCTATCTCTTGGCGAACGGCGTTCCGGAAACGCCCGAGGATCTGACCGATCACAAAATCCTCGTCTATAATTACGCGGTCCATCCCAATGAACTGGCCTTGTCCCGCGAGTTGGAGACAAAGATCATCACAATCAAGCCTTTCATCTCTGCGAATGACGGCCAAGTCGTCGTGCGCTCCGCCCTTCATGACATGGGCATCGTCGTGCAGCCCAAATATATCGTCTATGACGAACTGGAGGCCGGGCGGCTCGTCTCCATCCTCGATGATTGGGACCTTCCGCGCCTCACGATGAACATCGCCTTCCAGACGCGAACCTACATGCCCGCCAAGACACGCCTGTTCATCGACGCGCTGATCGATCGATTCCGGATCAACGACTTTAATCGGAAATGGACGTGCTGAGCGAATGCGTCCCGATCGTCTGGGCCGCCGCTAGACCCTCGGCGCTGCGAAGCCCATGGCGCTCAGTTCGCGTGCGACGCGCCGAAGCGGGGGAAGGAAGCGGGTGCGCAGCTCCGTGGGCGTCACGCGCGCCGCCTGAGTCCCGATGTTGATCGCGGCCACGACGCCGCGCGGCCCGGTTACCGGCACCGCGATCGATCGAAGTCCAACCTCCAGTTCCTGATCGACGATGGCATAGCCCTCGTCTGCAACATGATCGAAAAGTGCCAGCAGCGCCGCCGGATCGTCTTCGGTGTTCGCGGTGCGGGCGAGCAGCGTGGTGCGACGCAGATAGGCCGCCTGCGCAGCCTTGTCTTGCCCCGCCATCAGCACGCGTCCCATCGATGTACAGTAGAGGGGCAATCGGCTGCCGGCACGAAGCGAGATCGAGATGATCCGCGAGACCTCGGCGCGTGCGACATAATAGACCTCGTCCTCCTCGATCACGCCAAGCGAGCAGGATTCGTGCAGCTCGTCGCGCAGCTGGTCGAGCAGCGGCTGCGCGCGCATCGCCAATGTGCTCGACGAGAGATAGGCATAGCCCAGCGCCAGAACTTTGGGGCGGAGCGCATAGTCTGCGCCCTGTTGCGACGCATAGCCCAGCCGGACGAGCGTATGCAGGCACCGCTTGACCGCCGGGCGGCTCAGCCCGGTCAGCCGGCTTGCCTGAGCAATCGTCATCGGCCGCTCTTCATCGCCGAAACAGCGCAACACGGCGAGCCCGCGCGCTAGCGAGGTCATGAACTCCGGATCCCCGTCCGCCTGCAGCGATGCCTCCTGCACGTCATCCTCCAGTAATCGATTATCGGACGATAAGTCGTTTACCGATTGACGTAAAGTGTCGGCTGGGAGAGCAGCAGGGTCATAAAAATCTAGGTTGGAGAGCGGAGAATGATCGACAAGGTGGTAACCGACGTCGAAGCGGCCATAGCGGATATCTGCGACGGCGCGTCGGTGATGATCGGTGGCTTCGGCACCGCGGGCATGCCGGTCGAACTCATTGACGCGCTGATCGCCCGCGCCGCTGGCGACCTCACCATCATCAACAACAATGCAGGCAACGGCGAACAGGGCCTCGCCGCACTGATCCGCGAAGGTCGCGTCCGCAAGGTCATCTGCTCCTTCCCCCGCCAATCCGACTCGCATCATTTCGACGCCGCCTATCGAGCAGGCCAGATCGAACTCGAGCTGGTTCCGCAGGGCAATCTCGCCGCGCGCATCCAGGCGGCGGGCGCCGGCCTGGGTGCGATCTACACGCCCACCGGCTACGGCACGCTGCTCGCCGAGGGTAAGGAAACCCGTGAGATCAACGGCGAACAGCATGTGCTCGAATATCCGATCCATGCCGACTTCGCGCTGATCAAGGCGCACAAGGGCGATCGCTGGGGCAATCTCGTCTATCGAAAGACGGCCCGCAATTTCGGTCCGATCATGGCGATGGCGGCCAAGACGACGATCGTGCAGGTCGGCGAGATCGTGCCGCTGGGCGGGCTCGATCCCGAGAGCGTGGTGACGCCGGGCATCTTCGTCCAGCGTGTCGTCCGCGTCGCGGCCGCACTCTCCGTCGCCCACGCCGCCTGATCCGGACAGCCCAATGAACCGCATGACCCGTGACCAGATGGCCGCCCGTGTTGCCCGCGATATTCCGGAGGGTGCCTACGTCAACCTCGGCATCGGCCTGCCCACCAAGGTTGCCGATTATCTGCCGGCGGATCGGGAGATCTTTCTGCAGAGCGAGAATGGCCTGCTCGGCATGGGCCCCGCGCCCGCGCTCGGCGAAGAAGATTGGGAGCTGATCAATGCCGGCAAGCAGGCGGTGACGCTGCTGACCGGCGGCTGCTATTTCCACCATGCCGACAGCTTCGCGATGATGCGCGGCGGCCATCTCGATATTTGCGTGCTCGGCGCCTTCCAGGTGTCGGTGGCCGGCGATCTCGCCAATTGGCACACCGGCGAGCCCGGTGCGATTCCGGCGGTCGGCGGCGCGATGGACCTCGCCATCGGCGCCAAGCAGACCTTCGTGATGATGGACCTGCTTACCAAGCAGGGCGAGAGCAAGCTGGTCGAGACCTGCACCTATCCGTTGACCGGGCTCGGCTGCGTCTCGCGCGTCTATACCGACCTCGCGGTGTTCGATGTGGGGCCGGGCGGTGCCGGCGTCATCGAGATGGTCGAAGGGCTGGGCTTTGGGGAGTTGCAGCGGCTGGTCGGCGTGCCGCTCGCCCGCTCGACTCCCGCCGTCGCCGCATGAACAGCTGAACAGAAGAAACGGAACGACATCATGACCGAAGCCTTCATCTGCGACGCCGTCCGCACGCCGATCGGCCGCTATGGTGGTATCCTCGCGAAGGTCCGTGCCGACGATCTCGGCGCGCTGCCGATGGCGGCGCTGCTCGCGCGCAACAGCGGACTCGATCCGGCGGCGATCGAGGAGGTCTTCTATGGCTGCGCCAATCAGTCTGGCGAGGATAATCGCAACGTCGCGCGGATGAGCCTGCTGCTTGCCGGTTTGCCCAGCGCTGTGCCGGGCGTGACGCTCAACCGGCTGTGCGCCTCCGGGCTTGAGGCGGTCGGCCAGGCGGCGCGGGCGATCCGCAACGACGAGATGGCGCTGGCCATCGCCGGCGGCGTCGAGAGCATGACGCGCGCGCCGTTCGTGATGGGTAAGTCCGACACGGCGTTCGGCCGCGCGCAGAAGCTCGAGGATACGACGATGGGCTGGCGGTTCGTCAACCCGGCACTCGATGCGCTTTACGGCACCGAGACCATGCCCCGCACCGGCGAGAATGTCGCCACCGACCATGGTATCGCGCGCGTCGACCAGGATAGCTTCGCATGGCGCAGCCAGCAGCGTGCGGCGATCGCGCAGGCGAATGGATTCCATGCCGAGGAAATCGTCGCGGTCGCGGTGCCCGGCAGCAAGAAGGGCGAGAAGACCGAGGTCTCGATCGACGAGCATCCCCGCGCCGACACGACGATCGAGACGCTCGGCCGGCTCAAGCCGTTGTTCGGCACCGATGGGACCGTCACTGCGGGCAACGCATCGGGCATCAACGATGGTGCTGCGGCGATGATCATCGCCAGCGAGGCGACGGCGAAGACGCATGGGCTGACACCCCGCGCGCGCATCCTCGGCATGGCGTCCGCCGGTGTCGCGCCACGTGTCATGGGGATCGGCCCGGTGCCCGCGACACGCAAGCTGATGGCGCGCCTCGGTCTCTTGATCGGCGACTTCGACGCGATCGAACTCAACGAGGCTTTCGCCAGCCAAAGCCTCGCAGTCATGCGCACGCTCGGGCTTGCCGACGACGCGCCGCACGTCAACGCGAACGGCGGCGCGATCGCGCTCGGTCATCCGCTGGGCATGTCGGGCGCACGGCTTGCGATGACGCTCGTCCACCAACTTGAGAAAAGCGGCGGTAAATATGGCCTCGCCACGCTGTGCATCGGGGTCGGCATGGGCCTGGCGCTCGCGGTCGAGCGGGTCTGATCCAAAGGCCCGCGATTAGCACAGCGGCCGACCTTTTACCGCGGCGAGCTGCCCGATAGGGACGTTGCCTCCCGCCGCCTGTTGTGTTCCACATCGTCGCGATAGGATACCGCGTTATCGCAGGAGCAGTGTCGCCTCGGCTATTGCAGATAGCACCGCGGCAATCCGATCGGCGGATTGTGTCCGGTCGATCTTCGGCATACCTGCCCCGGTGGGATCGATGCTTGCCAACAGCTCACCGACGCCATCGAGCAGGACGTTCATCGGAGTTCTCGCGTTCGGCGCTTTGACCAGTGGATTGCCTGCTAGCGTCGGGATCTTTTGCGCACGCCTGGCCCGATTGATCTCCGCACGCTCGAGGTCGGAAATGGTCCACCCGGCCCGCTCCAGTATCTCGTGCACCGCGGACACTGGCGCGAGGCCGAAAAAGCCGAGCTCCACAGCGCCGACACCGTAGGCGACGAAACGGCCGAGGGATTCGACGCCAGAAGCTTCGGCGAAGCTGCGTTCTGCGTCGGTAATGGAAGCGAGATAGAGGGCATCGCCTAGGCCCAGGTCAGGAGCTGTGGTGCGCGGAGGGGCGTGTGCATTAAACCGATGGATTTCAAGATGATCGGACATTGGGACAAAATCGCGAAGCGGTCCGTCATTGATGACAGCAGCAAGGCGACAGAGCTTAAGCGACGGCCGCCAATCGACAGTCTGAAGGGTACCAGCCAAACGGGACTGCGAACGAGGAGCGCAAGGCCGCTGTCTATAGCCCGAGACCGCTAAGAGATGGATGGTCATCGGGCCGGCGACCGAGCGGCCAACGATATAGCCGGTCATTTTCGCTCGACAGCTGCAGATCGTTGATGCTGGCGAAACGGCGCTGCATCAGGCCATTATCGGCGAATTCCCAATTCTCATTGCCATAACTGCGATACCAGCGTCCTTCAGAATCACGCCATTCATAGGCAAACCGCACAGCGATCCGATTGCCCTCATAGGCCCAGAGCTCCTTAATGAGACGGTAGTCAAGTTCACGTTCCCACTTGGCGGCGAGGAAGGTCTGGATCTCTTCACGGCCGCGGGGGAACTGGTCTCGGTTCCGCCATATGCTGTCGGGCGAATAGGCCAACGCCACCCGCTGGGGGTCGCGGCTGTTCCAGGCGTCCTCTGCGGCTCGGACCTTGGTGATCGCAGTCTCGCGCGTGAAAGGCGGAAGCGGCGGGCGGCTTTCGGCATCGCTCATAGCATAGAGACTCCAGTTGGTGTTCCAGCACACTGTTCCAAGGAGTTGCCGATGATAATTGCCGTCATCCGCAGATCATTATTGCGCAGGATGCGGAAATCTGAGCGGCGTTCAAGCCGATGCCGCCTGCGGACGGCACAGAACCAATCGTCTGGTTTCGAGGGCCTCGGCAAGCGCCTGCCGAATACGTGTCGAGAGACGTTCCAGCGCAGATTGCGCGAGCAAGATTCTGTGATAGTCGAGGCCAAGAAGCCGTCATTTCTTGCGGCAGGAGAAAGAGTGGATGGACCGTCTCGACAGCTTGCGAACCTTCATCGCCGTCGCTGATAAGGGCAGCTTCACCGAGGCGGCGCGTTCGCTCAACGTGTCCGGCACGGCGGCAACGCGAGGAGTCGCCGCCCTCGAGGCGGCACTGGGCGTAACTCTCTTCATGCGAACGACCAGGTCGGTTCGCCTTACGGAGGATGGGGCGGCCTATCTCGAACGCTGCCGGGCTGCGCTTGCCGACCTCGATGATGCCGCGGAAATGCTGCGGCGAAGGACTAGCGAGCCGCGCGGGACATTGGTCGTCACGGCGCCCGTTGTGTTTGGCCGGTTGCACATCCTGCCTGTGGTCACGCAATTGCTCGGCCGTTTTCCCGCGCTCGACGTCCGCCTGATGCTGATCGATCGCGTTGTCCGCCTCGCGGAGGAAGGAATCGATGTCGCCGTGCGCATCGCGGATCTCTCGGATAGCGCGTTGCATGCGTTACGCGTGGCAGAGGTTCGCCGCGTTCTCACGGCAAGTCCGGACTATCTCGCACAGCATGGAGAGCCCAAGTCAGCAACCGAACTCCACGAGCATGTTCTGATCTCGTTCGACCAGCTCGCCGGCGCAAATAGCGAATGGCGCTTTGGCGCGACCGGTAAACCCACCATTCGCATCGCGCCGCGGCTCACGGTCAATAGCGCGGACGCAGCGATCGCGGCCGCTCGCGCCGGATTGGGTATCGTCCGGACGCTGTCCTACCAGGTCGCCGAGGACGTCGCGGCAGGCCGGCTGAGGCCCGTATTGGCCGAGCTTGAGCCGCCACCGGTGCCGGTGAACCTCGTGTTCCAGGCAAGCCGCCGAAGCTCGCCCAATGTGCGAACCTTCCTCGATACGGCTAAACTGCATTTCGCGAATGGGGTAGACTGACTTCCGGCTACAGCGCGGAGTGTGATTTCACACCCTCCTCGAACGCCGATTTGATCGACAGGAAGCGCGCATCGACGGCCAGCGGGTCTTTCCGGTTGAGATCGATCAGGGCCTGACGCTCCGGCCCTCCCCGGATCACCTCAATCGCGTCGGACGCGATGCCGGCGACGATGGCATCGGCCACATGCTCCGCCGGTTCCAAGGAGAAACCGACATCCGGACCGGCTCTGTTGGTGGCCATCATCGGCGTGTCGGTCCCGCTGGGATAGACGGTAAGAACGCGGACACCCTCGCCGTTGAGTTCGCGGCGAAGGGACTCGCTGAAGCTGGAAAGGCCAGCCTTCACGGCCGCGTAGGTCGCATAGAAGGGCATGGCTATCAACGCGATCGCGGAGGTGACGTTCACCACCATGCCACCAGCGCCATCCTTGAGGGCAGGCAAGGCCGCACGCGTGAGAAGGATCGGAGCGACGAGATCGACCTCGACCATCGTGCGGATCTCGTCCTCACGCATATCGGTGAGACGGCCGGCCCGCACGGCGCCGGCATTGTTGATCAAAATGTCGAGGCCGCCGAGCGAGCGGGTCGCGCCGAGGAGGGTCGCAGTGCGGCCCTCCTCGGTCGAAACGTCCGCGGATACGCCACTTGCTTCGGCGCCCGCCAGGCGCAGCGACGCCACCGCCTCGTCGACCGCATTCCGCCGGCGTCCAGTCACCACCAATCGGGCGCCGCGAGCGGCAAGCGCCCGTGCCGTGGCGAGACCGATGCCGCTTGTGCCGCCTGTAATCAGAACGCGCTTGCCTTCGATATCCATTGTCTCTTCCTCACGCTTCCTTCGGGTAGTTAGAAGGGAAGAGAGCCCTCTTGGTCTCCTCGTCGAACTCCCTCTTGAACGCGTGGTCGGTGCCCACCTTGCGGGCACGTTCCGCAGCTACCCGCGCATTGATGTCGGCGAACCACCGTTCGATGTTGGGATAGGCCGCCAGGGGATTTTCGGCGCCCGGCAGGACGAACTGCGCCCGGTCGATCCAACCCCATGCCGCCATGTCCACGATCGTGTAATATTCACCGACGATGAAGCGGCGGTCGGCGAGATGCACGTCCAGCACTTCGTAATGGCGGTCCGCCTCGCGCCGGTAGCGGTTGACGGCGTAATCGAGTCCCGAAGGCGCGGCGCGCTGGAAGTGAACGGCCTGCCCCGAGAAGGGCCCGAGACCCGAGGAGACGAAGAACAGCCAGGACAGCAACTCGGCCCGGTCCGCCGGGTCACCGAGGAAGTTGCCCACCTTTTCCGCCAGGTAAAGCAGGATCGCGTTCGAATCGAACACGCGGACTTCCCTGCCGCCTGGCCCATCGGTGTCGACGATCGCCGGAACCTTGCCGTTAGGGTTGATAGCGAGATAGGCTGGAAGGTGCTGCTCTCCCTTGCTCGTGTCCACGGGAACCAGCTCATATTCGAGCCCGGCTTCCTCGAGCAGCAGCGCGACCTTGGCGGGATTGGGGGTGGGGTGAAAATAGAAACGGATCATGTTGGCCTCCTTGGTCGGCGGTGTGGACAACCGGTTCGGGTGATTTATCGAATGTTGGCGATCAGCCCGTCCTGAAGCCAGGAGGCAAGATATCCCCCGGCAGCTTCTACCGCGCTTTCGAGGCCGTTCTCTTCGGCCAGGCGGTCACACAGGCGCGCGAAGCTCAGGCCAGACACGGCGAGCTGAATCGCCCCCATCTCGGTCTGTTCGATGGTCGCAAAATGCGGCTGCAAGTCTACGCGCCACACACGGATCCATGCCGGTTCGGGTAGCATCTCGGCGGGAGGAACGTCCTCGCCGGCCGCGATCGCGTTCCAGATGGCACCGCAATTCGTCTTGACGGGCAGGAGGTCGAGTGTCGGCACGAAATCGATGACGGCATCCTCCCAATCGACATCGGAAAGGCGCTGGGGGTCGAAGGCGACCGCGTTCGGACCGTCGAACGCCCGGCGCAAAGCCCAATCGAGCGCAGCTATCTCACCGACCTCGATGTCCCCAGGATAGAGCGCGTTGATCGTGTCGGAAAAACCCCCGCCATAATCACGCAGCGTCCAGCTATGGGGAGGATGCTGGGCGATGTGGTGGCGCGCGGCTTGCTCGAACCGTTCGTCGCCGAGCCACGCCCAGAGACGCTCGTAGCTGTCCTTGAGGCAATCGACGAGCTGCGCGCTATAGGCGTTGTGGTAAACAGCGAGACCCGGTCCCGCATCACCGTCGACCGCAACCGGAATCTCGCTCGGCTGGTCGAGCAGGAAGCCGATGAAGCCACGCTGCAGATCAAGCAGGCTCATGCCGCCTCCGCCACGCGCGTTGCGATTCCGCGCGCTATGTCGAGCTCGGCCAGCAGGTCCGCCAGCGGCGGGATCTTGTCGTCTCGCTCGATCATCGTCGCGACCGGCCCGAGGCGGGGATATATCCGTCCGAACAGCTCCCAGACGAGATCGGGAACTGGCTGGTCATGGGTATCGATCAAGCGATGGCGGCCCTGGCTGTGACCGGCGAGGTGAACTTGCCGGACGCGGTCCGCGGGGACACCCGCAAGATACTCATAGGGGTCGAACCCGTTGTTGGTGCCGCTGACATAGATGTTGTTCACGTCGAGCAGCAGGTAGCAGCCGGTCCGACGGGTCATTTCAGTGAGGAATGCCCACTCCGGCATCTGATCATCGGCGAAGGTCAGATAGGTCGACGGATTTTCGAGAACCAGGGGACGTTCCAGGACGTCCTGCACATGGTGGATGTTCGCGCAGACCGTGTCGAGCGCCTCCTCGGTGAATGGAAGCGGAAGCAGATCGTGGGAATTGACGTGCTCGATCCGCGACCAGCTCAGATGATCCGAGACCCATAGCGGGTCCACACGATCGGCGAGGGTCTTCAAACGCTCGAGATAGTCGGGGCGGACGCCATCCGCCGATCCGATCGACATCGATACGCCGTGCATCGCGACCGGCCAACGTTCGCGCACCTGGTCGAGCACATGGAGCGGGCGCCCGCCGGCAACCATGAAGTTTTCGGAGATGATCTCGACGAAATCGACCGGAACCGCCTCATTCAGAAAATTCTGGAAGTGCGGGATGCGCAAACCCAGTCCAAAACCCTGAAATGGCGCTATAGTCTCTTTCGACACGAATATACTCCTGAGCGGCGTACCGGGTCGGCCATTGGGGGGAGTGTCCGGCCCGGCACACTGGCAGGTTCGTTCTGCCTGGTGCTTGGGTTACATGCCCCCGGAAAATCTGCTGGCTCAGACCGGCTTGCGAAAACGCAACGTCATCCTGTCGCTTTCGCCGATCGCGTCATAGCGCGCGCGCTCCTTGTCGCTCAGAAACGGATGGCCCGGCCCCGCGCTCAACCGCGCCGGCGGCAATGTCCAGACGCCGAAGGGATAGTCCTTGCTGTCCTTGGGATTGGCGTTGATCTCAGAGGAACCATCGAGAATAAACCCGGCCTTCGTCGCGGCGTCGATGACGGTCTGTGTCGCGACATAGCCGGTGAACTGGCCCGGCCCGGTTAGTTCGGCCGTCTTCGGTTCGGCGCGATGCTCCTCGACAGCGAAAAATCCGCCTGGCTTCAGCGCGGTGAAGATGTCCCTCATCGCCTTGTCACTGAAGCCGAGATGGATCCAGTTGTGGATTTCTCGGGCCGAGATGATCACATCGACCGAATTCGGCGGTGCGAGCGGCCCCGAAATTGCGCCAAAAGCGGCGTAGCGGATATTGCCATAAATGGAGGCATCCGCATGCTTCGTCTCGAAGCGCCGGCGATCGACCTTGAGGCCGCCTGGAACCTTGGGGTCATCGAGATCGGCCACGCCGGCGATATAGGTGCCTCCGGCCTTCGCCAGATAGGGCGCAAGGATTTCCGTCCAATATCCACCCTCCGGTTGGAGATCTACGATCGTCAGCCCCGGTTTGACGCCCCAGAATTGCAGCGTTTCATACGGATGCCGAAAGCGATCTCGTGCGCGATCGCCGGCCGGGCGCAATTTGGCATCGATTGCACTCCGGAGGGCCGGGTCCGCAGCCGTCTGCCTCGCGGCGTCATTGGCATGCAACGCAGGCCCCGAGAGGACCGCAACCGCCATCAATCCTGCGAGCATCGAACGCGCGAAGACCTTCCCCATGTGTCACTCCCAAAGTTGATATGAATTCCACATCCGGCAGGAGGCCGCCCACATGGCGGCCCCCTTGCTTCACCACCGGAGCACTTTTCGACCGATCGCCGCGCCGATCAGTGACGCTACGCCGAGCCCCAACGAGTACCAGAGAAGGACGAAGCCGGGCGAACTCTCGGTGCAGTGCAGCGCATAAACCGTGGCGGCCGCGCCGCCCGCGACAAGCCCGGCGGCCGCGCCTGCCGCCCCAAGCTGGGTCGGAGCCAGTCGCGAAAGGCTCCAAAGCAGCCCGAAGAACACGGGCGCCGAAAGCCCGGCGACATAGAGCGGGCACTGCGCCCAACTCGACCCCATCCAGAATGCCTCGCCATTGTCGGCTGGCGCTGCGCCCAGCCGGAGCAGGGTGATGGCAGCGAGCATGACGAGCGGAACGGCGAACAGCCTCGCCCAATGCACCGGCCGTGAGTCCGGCCGGCTAAGACGATCAAGCGCCTGGAAACCCAGATACACCAGCGAGCCGCTATAGAGTAGCTTCACCCAGAAAATGCCAGTCGACATCGCCTCGCCAAGATCATGGCGAATCCCAAGAGACGGCCAGAGCACCACCGCGGCAGCGGCGATGGCGGCACCAGAGATCAGCCCCTTGCGCAGGTGGGCACGAGAACTGCCGGCCGGCACCGGGTGCAGGTCGCTGGCAAGCTCCGCAATCAACATTTCGGTATTCATGAATTGCTCCGTCGAACACTCGACCGACGGGCCTCCACGCCGCGAGTCAGTTACCTATTCGAAGCGACCCGCCATTCGGTTACGCAGGAGTTTGCTTCGTAACGATCCGGGCCATCCCATCGAACGTAGAAGCATTGCGAGTTCAGCGTGAGGGTCGCGGACGTGTTGCGATGCTGTACATAGCAGGGAGGGTGAGTGAGAAATGGCTGGTATCCCAATTGCGATCGTTCAGCAGGCGCCGGTTTTTCTCAATCTTGCGGCAAGTGTCGAAAAAGCTGAGCAACTCGTCCGCGCCGCCAAGGCAGACGGCGCCAGCTTGATCGTCTTCCCCGAGGCGTGGCTACCTGGCTATCCTGTCTGGTTGGACGAGGCCCCGGGCTCCGCTCTGTGGGGTCATCGTCCAGCCGAAATCCTCTTTCGGCTTCTCTATGCCAACTGTCCCACGCTCGACGGACCCGAGATCGGACGCCTAGCCGACCTTGCGGTTGAACTCTCGGTCGAGATCGTGATGGGTATCCAGGAACGTCGCGGCGCCAGCATCTTCAACACCGCCTTGCGTCTCACCCCGGAGGGTGGTCGGGATGTCCACCGAAAAATCATGCCCACTCACAATGAGCGCCTGGTCTGGGCGGCCGCGGACGGAAGCAATTTTCGTCCCTGGCCAAGTGACTTCGGCCCCTTTGGCGCGCTCATCTGCTGGGAGCATTGGATGCCGCTGGCTCGCGCTGCGCGGCACAACGAGGGTGAGGTTCTCCATTTCGCGTTGTGGCCGGCCGTCACCGAACTCCATTTGCTCGCCAGCCGTCACTATGCTTTCGAGGGGCAGTGCTTTGTCGCCGCGGCCGGGACGGTGCTTGCTCGCAATGAAGTACTGGACGGCTTCGATAGCCTCGGCGTGCGCGAGGAGGCTGCCCGAAGCCTGCTGGAATCGATCCCTTCCGACCACCAATTGCTCAAGTCCGGTGCCAGCGCTGTGATCGCGCCCGATACGTCGCTGATCGCAGCCGCCGAACCTGGCGATTCAAGGACGCTACATGCCGCGATCGACCTCGATAGGCTCGCGGAAGGCAGGCTCTATCTCGACACGGCGGGTCATTATTCCCGGCCCGATATCTTCGAACTGCGCGTCGATACGCGCGAGCGTCCGGGCGTCTTCATCGAACGCTAAACGGCGTCGATGGTGCACCTTACGATGCGTGCCATCACTCCCGGATCAGGCGAATATCGACTTCACGCTCGACGAACGTCCATTCCCTGGTACTGCGCAGCCGCTCCACCAGCATTTCGAAGCCGGTGACGTGCTCGGGCGCGTATTCGAACCAGGTCAGGAAGTCGAACGGCCCACCCAGGTCCCTGCAGTGGAAGAGGCGGCGAGCGATCGCGGGCAGGTACTCGATGCCGATGGCGATATGCGATGATTGCTCTTCGAATATCTGCCGGCGCTCGTCCTGTGCAAAGTCCCACCACGCCTTCGCCTTGAGGATCGGGATCAGCGCCGCCCGCGTAGCTCGATCGCGGCCGAGACCTTCCTGTCGGTCCAGCAGCCGCTGCTGCTCGGTTTGATGGACATAGCGTCCATTGCTGGTGGTGCCACGCAAGACCCAGCTCGCATCGTCCGTGATCGTGGTATCCGCCTCGCGGATGCTCAGGTGCGTGGCCTTCGGAAGACTGTCTCCGATCACGGGGGAAATGCTCTCGATCCGCCAGGGGCCGTCGCTTCCGGCGACAAAGCCGACAAGGAAAAGACCACGATCCGGCGCGTCGAGGGTATCAGCCGTCTTGATCTTGTTCATCAACGTCTCCGGTCCAGATCCAACGGCAATACGATCGTGTCGCCTTCCCGGTTACGAGCCATGTCGCGACTTTGCCTCGACCAGATTATTTGTTGCCGGCTTGGTCTCTTTTTGGGGGCATCTGTAACTGTACAGCCCTCGCGAGCGGATCTCTGGGTATCGACATTCAAGCACTGGAGACAGATTATGTACGCTCAATCCTACCGTCCCGTTCTTTCCGCGGCGCTGCCGTTTCTGGGCTCCGGCGTTGCGTTGGTCGCGATGCTGGTGATCGGCGCGGTGTCCGTCGCGGGAACCATGATGGGGTCCATGGCTGGCCTTTGACGGGCAAGCCCAGGCTCGCCCCATCGGCGTCCGACGTTGTCGGTCCGCGTGCCCCGGCCGACCTGACCTCGTCTTCCTTCGGGAGGGACGCGGCGGGCGGCGCTGGTAGCCGCTAACATCTTGTGAGGCCCGCGTAACCATGCGGCCATCGGAAACGAACCAGCGGTAACGGTTCCACGCAACAGGAAAGCAGATCCATGTCCCTCGTTCGATTCCTCCCCATTGCAGCGCTGGCTGTTATCGCGGCGCCTCTTCAGGCACAGCCGGTCCAGCCTTTCAGCCTCGGCGCGCTCAAGGCTGCGCAGGCGGCGGGCAAACCGGTGCTGGTCGATGCCTTCGCGCCCTGGTGCCCGACCTGTCGTGCGCAGGCTCCGACGATCGACAAGCTCTCGACCGATCCGGCCTACAAGAACCTCACTATCCTCCGGCTCGACTATGACAACCAGACGGCGGAGAAGAAGGTGCTCGGCATCACCAAGCAGAGCACCCTCATCGCTTACAAGGGCAACAAGGAGGTCGGCCGCATCGTCGGCATTACCGACGGCGCTCAGCTGCGCAGTTTCGCCGCCACGCCGCTGCGCTGACCGTGCTGCGTCTCGACCGGCGTGCCGCGGTCATGGGTCTCGGCGCTGCTGCGTTCGGGATCACTTCGCTCGCGGGCGCGATCGCGGCACCGAGCTATGACGATCCGGACGACATGTATGGCGCCCTGCGGCGCCAGCCGGGTCAGATCCTCCGTGTCGGAGCCGGCACGATCAACCTCGTGTTTGCCGATGGAGCACCCGGCCTCGATCGCGATCGCGTGGTCTCCTGGGTACGCACCGCGGTCGCTGCGGTAACCGCCTATTTCGGCCGTTATCCGGTCAAGGACTATGGGCTATTGGTGATTGCCGAGCCCGGCGATCACGTCGGCCATGCAACGACGTTCGGCTATGCCGGCACCGCGACCCGGATTCATGTCGGCGTAGCGGCCGATGCGACCGCCTTCCATCGCGATTGGGTGCTGGTCCATGAGATGGTCCACACAGCCCTCCCGAACCTTCCTCGCCGAGCGCTGTGGCTCCAGGAGGGCAATGCGACCTATGTCGAACCGATCGCCCGGGCGCTGGTCGGCGAACTGCCTGTCGAGGAGGTGTGGCGGGAGTCGATCCTCGGCATGCCCAAGGGCACGCCCAAGGCCGACGACCCGGGAATGGACGGAACCCGCGCCTGGGGCCGGCTCTACTGGGGCGGCGCAACCTTCTGGCTGCTCGCCGACATCGCAATCTACCAGGACAGCGGCGGGAGATATTCCCTGCGCAATGCCCTGCAGCGCATCAACCGTGAGAGCGGCGGAAACACGGTCGAGTGGTCGCCCGAGCAGCTGATGGCGGTCGGTGACATGGCGGCCGGAACGCGCTCCCTGCAGGATCTCTATGTCCGGTTTGCCGAGCAGCCTATCGATACGGACCTGAGCGATCTTTTCCGGCAACTCGGCGTCGGGATGGACGCGCAGGGCGGCACGCGCTTTGACGATCGGGCACCTTTGGCCGAACTTCGCCGGCGGATCACGAAACCGTAGGTCCACGGATGCTCCACCAGGCGGGGAGTGGGGTTCTTGGCTCCCGTCCAGAGGCTTCATTCTGCGATCGCCTCGAGCGAATCGCGAATGGTGGTGGCGCGATCGGTGAGTTTCTGCGGCCCGGCCGCAAATTGGCCGCCCAGTACCAGCCACACGCCGAGCAAAACAATTGCAGCTCCGGCGATCAGGCCCGAATGCAGTAGCCAGAAGGATACGGCCGAGCTCGGCTCATACATCGCACCCAGCCAACCAACGAGGAGGTTTGCGGCGAAGAGGTGGAGATAGCAGAGCGCGATCATGGTCCCGCAGGTGCCACGCGGCGCCATGCGCGAGTATAGCGCAAGCGCGACGGGCAGGCTGTGGGCGAAGCCGATATTGTTGAGGATGTGGAAGGCCAGAGCCCACCCCAGGGCTACCTGGTGCGGAGCCCCGGCGTTCTTTGTCGCGATCGCCAGCGCGAGCGGCGCGAGCGCCGAGAATGCTGCACCGATCGTGAGCTTGGCCAATTCGCTGGGCTCGGGCCGCCGGCGACCCCAAGCGCGCCAGAAGGCGACCGAGAGACCCATCACCACGGTGCTGATCACCGCCCCGAAGGACAAGAGCCAGGTGATTGGCAGCATGTGCCCGAACAGCATCAGGTCGTAATTGGCCTCGCCCCAGATCAGATAGGCGTTGAAGGTCTGCTGGTTGCCGATCTGGGTTATGGTAAGCACCGGCAGGAGAAGGATGAGGATGGCGATGTTGCGCACATCATGCTTCGTGAGCTGGACAGGCTGATTGCCGGCGCGCGCGGGCGAGTTCACCGGGATGGTCCCAAGGCCCGCCACGTAGATGATCAGACCGATCGTCATGCCGACGCCGGCGGCAGTGAATCCCCACCGCCACGCGACATCCTGGCCGAGGCTTCCGCAGACAAGCGGCGCCAGGATACCGGCGATCTGGACACCGAACATGTAGAGCTGAAAACCGTCCGAGCGGCGTTCGTCGCCGGCCCGATACAAGGCGCCGATCTGCCCGGCGTGATTGCTGCGGAACGCGCCGAGCCCCAGCAGCAGGAAGAGAAGCGCGAGCAGAAAGGTACGATCGAACGCCATCAGGATATGGCCGATCGTCATCATGACTGCCCCGGCGACCACGGCGCGGGTCTTGCCGACCCAGCGATCCGCGATCGCGCCGCCGATGATCGGCGTGAGATAAGCGAGCCCCGCGTAGAGCCCGAAGATGTAGGAGGCGAGCTTTTGCGGCGACTGGTGCATATCACCGTTGCCGAGCAAGCGCTCGAGAGCGGCAAGGCCCCAGACCTGCCCGACATGATCGGGCTGAAGCAGCCAGTGCGTCATGTAGAGCACAAGCAGCGACTGCATGCCATAATAAGCGAAGCGCTCGAACGAACCGGCGAACGAGAGGGGGCCGAGTCCGAGCGGATGGCCAAAGAAGGTCCGGCCGGCCGGCAACAACGCCGGGCCTTGATGGATCGTGTTCATCTAAAGTCTCCAGAGTTGAGTGCCAGCAAAGCGTGACGTGTCAGCCGCGGGTTGCGGGGGCAGGGGAAAGGGGCTTGCGAAAACGCAGCGTCATGCGGTCGCTCTCGCCAATCGCGTCGAAACGGACCCGGTCCGCCGCGCTCACGGTCGGCTGACCTGGAATTTCGCTGAGCTGGGTGGGCTTGAGTGTCCAGACACCCAGGGGGTAAGTCTTGATGTCCGTGGGATTGGCGTTGATCTCGGACGATGCGTCGAGCACGAAGCCGGCTTTCGTCGCAGCGGCGATCACGACCCTGGTCGGGACATAGCCAGTGAATGGATCTCCGGTCAGGACCGGATCGATCTGCGGCTCAGCGCGATGTTCCTCGATCGCGAGGATGCCTCCCGGCTTCAGCGCGCGATAGACGTCGCGGAAACCCTTGTCGGCATAACGCTCGTGCAGCCACTGATGCACTTCGCGGGAGGCGAGGACCAGGTCGACGCTTCCCGGTCTCGCCAGCAAGCCGGATCGCGGCCCAAAGGTCGCATAACGGATGGGCCCCAGGCGAGCAAAAGCGGCTCGGCTGGGTTCATCGCCGCCATTCCCTCCGACCAGCAGGTTCCGCCACCGGTCGTTTCCGAGATCCGGGACGCCCGCGATATAGATGCCGCGGGTCCTGGCGAGATAAGGCGCCAGGATACGGGTCCAGTAGCCGCCCTCGGGCTGCAGATCGACGACCGTCATCCCGGGGCGCAGACCCCAGAAGCGCAGCGTCTCGTAGGGGTGGCGATCATGGTCGCGCGCGCGATCGGCGGCGGTGCGCACGGTCGAGGAGAGCGCCGCGGCGAGGTGCGCGTCGCGCTGCCGATCGGACGCGCCGAGGGATCCTTGGTGCGTGCTCGGTGCCGCCCGGGCCCGCGCCGCCACGGTCGCGCCGGAGACCAGGAGAAGCGCAATGCAAGTCAGGGCAGACCATGTGGATGATCCGGTCGGCGATGATCCAGGGACATTCTTCATTTCGTCGGCTTCCAGCTTTGTGAGGTGGTTGCTGCGACGATAGTTGATGCCAATCCGATGATAATCGGGCTTATGGGAAAATCATTATCGCGGTTAGTGAAGAAATCCGGACGGCGGTGCGATGTAGCTCGCGGTGCCGGGCGACAGGGGGGCCGCCCGGCACCGTTTCACAGGCCGTCTGTCCTCGTGCCACGTCCAGGAGCAACCGGGCACGAGGGGACGGCATTGTCGCCGTGCGGGGATCAGGGGCGGCGACAATCATGGGTTCGCCGGGACGCCTCGCTGAGTTACGCCGCCAGAAGAATTTCCGGCGTCACAGGTGCGGCGCCCGACAAGCGCTCAGAATCCCGCTTGACGCTGATAAAGCGACTGGTTATCTATTATCTCATGGCAAGACCAGCGAATCCACAGACCCATGCCCGCCTGGTTGGAACCGGCGGAGATCTCGTCCGCCGCCAGGGCTTTCATGCGACCGGCGTGCAGGACGTTGCGACCGCAGCCGGCGTGCCCAAGGGATCCTTCTACAATTACTTCGCGACAAAAGAGGGGTTCGGACTCGCGATTCTGGACGCCTATTGGGAAGAGATCGAGCGCGACCATCTGGCCAGGCTCGACGACCGGCGCCTCAATCCGGCCGATAGGGTGAGAGCTTTTTTTCGTGGGCTCTCCCAGATGCACGCCGACACCGGGTTTGGTCCGGGGTGCCTGATCGGCAATCTTGCGCTCGAGCTCGGCAACACCAGCGACCCGGTGCGCGAGCGTGCCGCCCTGCTGCTTCGCCGTTGGGATGCAGCTCTTGCCGCGTGCCTTGAGGGTGCTCAGGCGGACGGGACGCTGCAATCCGGGCTGGAGCCGGCAGCGCTCGCCGCAGTGCTGGTGGAAGCCTTCGAGGGTGCCGTGATGCGGGCCAAGGTCGAGCGCGGCCCCACCGCTTTCGCCCGGTTCGAGGCGCTTCTCTCGGTCTTTCTCCCGAAACGCCCGAAGACCACTTGATCGAACAGCGAGACAGGAGGATTCCATGGCTCTGGATGACGTGAACATCGGCAATCCGCTCTATGCCGACCCGACTGACCCTGTGCTGCCCGCCACCGGGTTTGCGCTTGATCATACGAAGGTGGCCCTTGTCGTCGTCGACCCCCAGATCGACTTTCTGAGCCCGGAGGGGGTGAGCTGGCCCTATTTCGGCGAGAGCATCACCGAGAACGGCACTGTCGATCATCTGCGGCAGCTGTTCGAGGCCGCCAAGGCTGCAGGCATCACCGTCGCTGTCTCGCCTCATTATTACTATCCGACCGATCACGCCTGGAGGTTCGGTGGTCCGCTCGAGAAGGTAATGCACGGGATCGGGATGTTCGGGCGAAAGGGGCCACTATCGCTGGACGGCTTCGAGAATAGCGGCGCCGACTTCCTGCCTGCGTTCAAAGACCATATTCTCGATGGCGACACGATCATCGCGTCACCGCACAAGGTTTATGGCCCCGAGAGCAATGACCTTTCGCTCCAGCTGCGCAAGCGTGGCGTCTCCCAGGTCATCCTCGCCGGCATGGCAGCCAATCTCTGCGTGGAATCGCACCTGCGCGAGCTCGTTGAGCAGGGCTTCGAGGTGGTGGTGGTGCGTGACGCAACGGCCGGGCCACGCTTGCCGGAGGGCGACGGCTATCTTGCGGCCCTGATCAACTTCCGGTTCCTGGCTCACGCCATCTGGACCACGGCCGAGACCGTCGATCAGCTCGAGCAGACCCACGCCGCCGCCTGAGCGCGTCAAAGGAGACCAGCGATGATACCACGCATATCTCGCCCGAAGCGCGGGCAAACCTCGCGGAGGCCACCCTGGAGGCCAAGCGCGCCAAGGGTTTGAGTTGGGACGATATCGCCGAGGGAACCGGGATCAGCACCGAGTTCGTGACTGCCGCCCTGCTTGGCCAGCATCCGCTTCCCGAAGACGTGGCGACCCGCGTCGTCGAGAAGCTCGGATTGCCTGATCAAGCCGCGCTTGATCTCCAGGCGATTCCGATGCGCGGTAGTCTGTCGGTGCAGCCGCCGACCGACCCCACCATCTATCGCTTCCACGAGATCGTGCAGGTCTATGGAACGACGCTGAAGGCATTGATCCATGAACGCTTCGGCGACGGGATCATGAGCGCGATCAACTTCAAGATGACCGTCGGTCGGGAAGAGGACCGGGAAGGTGGAGAGCGCGTCGTCATCACGTTGAACGGCAAATTTCTTCCGACGCGCCCATTCTGATGCCGCCGGTGGCGGATGCCGGACCCGAACGCAAGGAACTGCGGCGTTGCGCAGTGAAGGGCGAGGACGGGTCGGCGTTCACCGCCATCGAGTATCGCTATCTGGCGACCATCGCCACCCGTCGTGGGGTACGCACCCAGATCGGCGCTCGCCACTGGATGTTGAAGTCAGGACAGGGGCTCCGTCTGATCGATGCTGCCTGTTTTCTCCACGAGCCAAGCGGCGAGCTATTCTGGCTGGAGCGTGACTAGCAGTTCGGCCGACGATCTCAGGCATTGCTCGTCAGCAGGCACCGCAACGAAGAATTGCCGATTTTCGACATTATCATCCCGCCGCGGCTGCTCGATGATCCGGGACAAGCGGCAGGGGGCGAGAGCCTTCGGCGCCGATGCTTCGAAAGGATTCGCATATGCGCCTCGTTCCCCTGCTCATACCGGTCGCCTGCGCCCTGGCTTTCCCTCCGGTCGCGACCGTGGCCGGTCAGTCGACGAGCCCAGATGCGATGCTGGTCGCAACCGTCGCCGCGCCCGACCGAAGCGCCAAGGATAAGGCGCGCGACCAGTATCGCCGACCGGTCGAGAGCCTGACCTTCTGGGGGCTGAAGCCGGGCCAGACCGTCCTCGATATCCAGCCCGAGGGTGGATATTATGCGGAGATCATCGCGCCCTATCTTGCCCAGACCGGCGGCACCTATATCGCTGGTGTAGCGGTACCTTCGAACCCCTGGGGTGCGGATCTTTCCGACCCCAATCTGCCGGGTGCGAAGCCGGGCGCCACACCGCCCAACGCGGCTCGATACGGTAAGGTGCGCTATGCGGAGTTCAGCGGGGGCGGATTGAAGCTTCCGCCCAACAGCGTCGATATCGTCTTCAGCACGCGCGAGATCCACAACTGGATCCATGATGGCTATGCCGACAAGGTCCTGCGCGACATCTACCGGGCGCTGAAACCGGGCGGCATTCTGGCCGTCGAGGAGCATCGCGCCGACCCTCAGATCAATCCCAGACTGACCGGCGAACCCTTCACCGGCTATGTGCCCACGTCCGTGGTGGTCGCGACCGTTCGCAAGGCGGGCTTCGAACTCGAGGCGACCTCGGAACTGAACGCGAACCCCGCTGATACCAAGGACTATCCCTTCGGCGTCTGGACCCTGCCCCCGGGGCGCCTGAGTGTCTTGCCCAATCGCCCGGCGCTGACGGCCGAGCAGCGCGCGCATTATGACGCGATCGGCGAGAGCGATCGGATGACGCTGCGCTTCCGCAAGCCGGCCAAGAAGTGAAGAGCGGGACGAGCGATGTCGATCCGGTCCAAGCCCACACGTCCGGTGACAGCCTCGCTGCTCCAGGCGGCGCCGATCCCCCAAACCTCGCCGCTTTCGGTTGCCGCTGACCGTGCGGGAATGGATATCGCATTCCCGATCGCGATGACCTGCATCGTCCTGGTCGCCATAGACCTGCGGCCAGGCATCGTTTCGACCGGGCCCATATTACCGTTGATCCGCGAGGAATTCGGGCTTTCCCACACGATCGCGTCCCTTCTCACAGCGATCCCCGACCTGCTGATGGGTGCGTTGGCGCTTCCAACTCCCTGGCTTGCGCGTCGCCTGGGACGCGACCGGGTCATCCTCGGGGCTCTGGCGCTGCTGTTCGCTGCGACGCTCGGGCGGGCCTTTGCGCCCTCGACCGCCTGGCTGCTCCTGGCGACAGCGGGCGTCGGCGCGGGGATCGCCGTCGCCGGGGCCCTCATCGCCGGATTCATCAAGGCAAGCTTTCCGGCCCGTGCCGCCTTCGCCATGGGGATCTATGCCACCGCTTTATCCCTGGGCAGCACCGTCTCCGCCGCCATAACGGGACCGATCGCCGCGACGACGGGCGGATGGAGGGTGGCATCCGGACTTTGGAGCGTACTCGGTATCGTCGCACTCTCGGCGTGGTTCTTCGTGGCACGGCACGATCGACCCGAGCGCTTGTCGCGGACGTCGTCGAAGCGATTTCCCCTGCCTGTCGGCAATCGGACGGCATGGCTCGTGGCGCTATTCTTCGCCTGCCAGAATTTCCTATTCTACGCCTGCATCACCTGGCTGGCTCCCCTGTTCCGGGAAGACGGGTTCGGTGCGACCAGCTCTGGTCTCGTGCTGGCGAGCTTCACCGTCGCCTTCACCCTGGCGAACCCGGTATTCGGCGCGCTCAGTCGTAACGAGGATCGCCGACTCCTTCTTGCACTGTCGGGGATTCTGGCGTTTGCCGGTTTCGTCCTCCTGGCGGCCGCACCCACCCGTTTCCCCTTCCTTGCCGTCCCGGTCCTCGCGATCGGTCTCGGCGGTGCCTTCACGCTGGGCATGACCCTTCCGCTCGACAACACTCACGAACCTGAGGAAGCCAATGCCTGGAACGCGTTCGTTCTGACGATCGGGTACCTGATCGCCGCGAGCGGACCGTTTTCGGTTGGGGTATTGCGCGATGCGACCGGAAGTTTCGCGCTACCCCTCTGCATGTTGGCCGGCGTCGCCGCGGTCATGCTGGCACTGACGCCCCTGTTGCAGCCGCATCGGCAGACGAGGGAAGTGTGATGGTGCGCGAGTGACCGGAAGAGGCGCGATCAGTCTTTGGCGCGCTCGGAGAGCCGTGCCACGAGATCCCGCAAGAGCGCCGGGTCCTCCAGCGTACGGCTCATCATCAATCCTCCCTCGAGCTGGGCTACGACCTCGCGCGCCGTGAGGCGCGTGCCGCTTTCCGTCAGCGCGGTATCGAGCCAGTCAATCAGCAGCGTGAAGAACGCGGAGACTCGCGGGCGCAGAACGGGCGGAAGACCACCGCTCTCCGCGCCCAGGAGCCCGCACAAACACATCAGGTCGTCGGTTTCATTGGCTTTGAGGAAAAGGGCGGCGACCCGCTCGACGGCCGCGTCGGCGCTCCCCTCAGCCTGGTCGCCAAGCCATTCCCGGGCGCGCTCTGTATAGCGTTCGGCGATCGCGTCGACGAGCAACTCCTTCCCCGGGAAGTGGTAGTGAACGCTCGAGCTCTTGATGCCGGCGTCGGCTGCGACATCGCGGAAACTGAAGCCATTATAGCCTGCCAGGCGGACGCGCCGTTCGGTCACGTCAAGTATAGTTTCTCGCATAACAGTTTTCCTCTATCTAACGTTAGATAGATAATTGACCGTCCATGAGCAAGATCGCATACGTCTATCTAACGTTAGATAGACGTATGGAGTTGAAATCATGGCTGCGAATAACGTTGTCCGGTTGGCCTATGTCGTAGGCGGCTCGAGCGGGATGGGACTGGCGACTGCCAAGCTCCTTGCGGCCCAAGGCCTGACCGTCGTGCTTGTGGCGCGCGATCCGGGGAAGCTCGAGGCTGCCCGCCACGAGATCGAGCTGGCCGGGGGTAAAACGGAGGTCTTCGCTGCGGACCTCCACAACCCTAAGGCGGTCGAGCGGCTGATCGCCCACATCGCGGTCGAGACCCGCGCGATCGTCAAACTCGTAAACGCCGCTGGCTACTTCCTCCCAAAGCCGTTTCTGGACCATGAGGCTGGTGACTATGATGTCTATGCCGGCATCAATCGGGCGATATTCTTCATCACCCAGGCGGTCGCCCGCAATATGGCCGCGAACGGCCGCGGCGCAATCGTCAACATCGGCTCGATGTGGGCACGCCAGGCGGTCAAAGCGACGCCGTCCTCGGCCTACTCCATGGCGAAGGCGGGGCTCCACGCCTTCACCCAGCACCTCGCGATGGAACTCTCGGACAAGAATATCCGCGTCAATGCCGTTGCCCCGGCCGTGGTGGTGACCCCGATCTATGCCGCGTTCATCGATCCCGCGCAGATCGAGGAAACCCTGACGGGCGCGTTCGACGCCTTCCACCCGATCGGCCGCGTCGGCCGTGCCGAAGACGTCGCCGAGCATGTCGCCTTCCTGCTCTCCGACAAAGCGAGCTGGACGACGGGCGCTATCCACGACGTCGATGGCGGCGTGATGGCTGGCCGCAACTGATCGGCGGACGGTGGGCAACCCGCCCACCGGCTGGTCGACCGGGGCGCGAAGTCAGCGGGGTAGGGGTGATAGCGTCCGGTCAAGCGGTGCTATCCCCTTCACCGCCTTTTCAAGCCACGGGTAACGCAGGCCGCCGGTCCACTCGATCGAGAAGTCGTGTTCGCCGTCTTCGTCCTTCGCTCCCAGGACAATCGGCTGCCTCGTCGACGCGGCGCTGCGGATCGCATCCTCCAGCACCTGTATGCTGTATGGCACTCCATTGACGGAAACCAACGTCGTTCGCGGTGACAAGCCTGCCTTGAAGGCTGGCCCGTCCCAAAGCACGGATGCGACCTTGTTGCCGGCGCCGAGCGTCAATCCGATCGAGTGGGTATAGTCGGTAATGCCATCGGCCTTGTCGACAGCCAGGTCATAGGAGTTCGGCCGATCGCGCCAGACGAGACGATATCCTCCCCGGTCGATCCAGTCGACGGGTGCAGTCCCATCGGTCTGCTCGAGATGCCGGCGAAGAAAGCTGCCCCAGTCATGGCGCGCGACCGCGTTGAGCGCGGCGACGACATCATCGAAATCATAGGTCACTTCGCCCCAATCGCCGTCTCTCGGACCGAAAAAGGCACGGGCAAAATCGTCGAGCGAGCGTTTCCCGGCGCTCTGCTCACGAATGAGTTGGTCCACGTCGAGCCAGAGTAGCGCCGCTTCCGTGTAGAAATCGAAATCCCGCTGCCAGCTGGGCGACGGGCTGGAGCCACGGAAGATGAGAGGCTCGGCCGTCGTGTCCTGGAGAGATCGCCAACGGCTGCCCGGTTGCGCTTCCATGTAGGTGGCTGCGAGAGACGCGAACCGACCGAGTATCATCTCTCGCGACAGAAGCCCCGAGCGCGCGGCCAGCACCGATTCCCAGAAGCTGGTCTGCCCCTCATAGACCCAGAGCAGGTCATCCTGCATCGGTGTGCGATAGTCCGGCGTCCAGAGATCCGCAGGCCTTCTGAACTTACCGTTCCAGCTATGCGCATATTCGTGTGGGAGGATCGTCTGCGCGTCGGGGTTTTCGTCCGGCGACGTGAAGAAAGCGTCATCCTCATAGTTCTCGGAGCTGCGATGATGCTCGACACCCGTGCCGCCGTTGCGCGCCGATATGCTGACGAGGAATGCATACCGATCGAAGTGGCGGGCGCCGAACAGTCGATCCGCCTGTTCGACCAGTGATCGAAGTCCCTCCAGCTGCTTCGGCGAAACGGTGAGCTGCTCTTCCTTCTCGCCGGCCGCAGCAAGCGACACGTTGGCGCCGAGATCCAGGCTCTTGATGTGTCGGCCGGTGAGGACGGGACTGTCGACCAGCGTGTCGAGCGGTACGGTATCGAAGGACGCCGTTGAACCGATCGGTCCGCTCGAAAGAGCGCTCGCGCCGGTCCAGCCGTCTGGCAAGCGCAGTGCCGCCTGCACGGCGATGTCCCGGACGAAATAGCCTGCCGGATAGAGGAGAAGGGAAGACCATCTGAGCATCTGCGGCGTGAACAGGCTCGACGGTGCCGAGAGGTACTGGAACTCGATGGTCAGCACGGTGACACCCGCCGGCACATCCACCCGGAACGCAGACGCATCGACGGTATCGCGACGCCAGCCGAGCTTCTTTCCGTTGGCGGTGATCTGGAGGCCCGCGAGCCGGTCGATGGACCCGGATGGGCGATGGTCGCCAGGAATCCATTTGGGGTAGAGGAGGTAGATCGGGCCGGGTCTCGTGACGGGCACGCGTTCCTGTACTTCGACGATCCCACGCGTGATAAGCGATGCATCGACGTCGAGCGTGATGACCCCTTCGAAATTTCTGTCGGCGGCCGCCGGGATTGGATCGACGATCGCCGTCAGTCGCGGAGCGCTGTTGCCGGGCGGGGTTTGGGCGTGGAGCGGGAGTGCCGTGCTCAGGGCGAGCAGCGGCATGATTGCAAAGCGCAATTCATATCCTTTCACGATGGAACGGTATCCAGACCCCGACGGGGGCCGGACGAAGGTCAGCCGGTTGCTTCGGGCAGGAAGTCCTGTTCTATCCGGGTAAAGCCGCTTTCGATCATCGCCAGAGTCCGCGTCTTCTCGGCGGCGCTCAGGTTCAGCGCGGTAATCCGGCTCACGGCATCATTCTTCAGCCGTTGCGATGTGGCCCGCATGGCGTCGGGGGCTTCGCAACGATAGGCGAGACCGGAACCTGGTCCGATGTCCACGCCGGGCGCGTCTATGTTTTCGATCCGGCTATGGATGCCGCACGCGGCACGCAAGGTTTCCCGTCCCGTGGCCAGGATTTTCCCTACTTCCCTGTCGACTTGTGGTGCGGCGGCGGCGTCGACGGACTGCATTCGTGCTGTTGCGCGGCCGACCAGCGGAGAAGGAGCCGGCTGACGGAGTTCTGGCGCCGGGACGCTTACAGCCGTCGGCGCGATAGCTGCCCGTGGGAAGAGGGCTGGTATCGCCGGGCTCGGTTCCGCGGCGAACGTCGAGGCGGTGAGCGCCACGCCGGCGACGGTCAGGGCAAGTGTCACGCCCAATCCCGTCATGCGCGCGGGGAGGGGCACCATCGGCCGGGCCATCTGCGACAGGCGCATTTTGACATGGTCCACCGATCCCAGCAGGCACGCGGCCGTGTGTGGAGCATTGGTCGCCGCCCGGACCAGTGCCAGCCCATAGGGATGCAACGCATCCTCGCTTTCGTGCGCCAGCACGGTCTCGTCGCAGGCCAGTTCCTGATCGGTGCGGAACGCCCGATAGGCCAGATGCGCAAGGGGATTGAACCAATGGACCGCGACGATCAGCAATGCGACGGTGTTAGCCCATATGTCGCGTCGCACATGATGCGCCGTTTCGTGCGCCAGCACGAGGCGGACCTGTTCGCGCGTAAACGATACCGTCAGATCGGCAGGCAGGAAAATACGCCGCCGGAGCAGGCCGGTCGAACAGGCGCCAGGTACCGTCGTGCTCAACAACACCGAGATGCCTCTTGCACGCGTGAACTCCCGGGCGCCGCCTTGGGCCACACCGAGAAAGCGATGATAGCAGGCCAGCTGCCGGAGCAGGAACAGCACGGCACCGGTAGCCCAGCAGAGCAGCAGCAAACTCGCCAAACCGGGTGAATGACTGGCCATCGCGGGGTTTGCCGGAGCCGCTGGTCCGAACCCGGCAACATCGAGCGCGGATCCGGTCCAGAGCGGCAACGCATCGATTGTCGGCCGGGCTGGCATCGCCGCTCCGGGCAGAGGGGGCGTCAGCATCCGGGCCAGCGGAAGCACCCACAAGAAGTAGGCGGCCCGCGCACCGAAACGGCTCCGCACGACATTCCGCAGCATCAGGACCACGAGCATCAGAACGCTGGACGCCGCAAGCGACGTTGCCAACCACGCGCTCATCGCTTGAGCGCCTGCAGCAGATGCTCGATATCTTCGGCATCCTTCGCGCTGAGTTCGGCCCGCCTGACGAGATGCGCGACGAGCGGAGCGGCCTTCCCGTCGAAAAGGCGATCGAGGAGATGCTGTGCTTCGGTTTCAACCAACGCCGCACGATCGATCAGCGGTCGATAGAGGAAGCGCCGTCCGTCCGCTTCCGCCTCGATCGCGCCTTTGTGGATCAGCCGCGCGAGGATTGTCTTCACCGTCTGCCCGTTCCACTGACGCTTGGGATAGACGCGCTCCGTAATCTGCGCGGCCGTTGCCGGCGCGCTATCCCACAGAGCCTCCAATACGACCTGCTCGGCCTCCGTGATCCTTTCGGACATGCTCGAATCTCCGTCTACACGCATAGATGTAACGTCTACACGCATAGACGTCAACGCGCATGTTCCTGACGGTTCGCTGCCGAAGGCCATTACAAAGCTGGGGGACGCTACCCGATGCGCCGGCGTGCCAGCAGATTTGCCAGAGCATCGAGAGCGACCTCAAGGTCTGCCTGCGATGACGGTATCGCGCGCCGGAACGACGTGAAGCCGTGGATATTGCCCTGTGCTTCGTGGAAGGCGACCGGCACGCCCGCTTCGACGAGCGCGCTGGCATAGGCCCGTCCCTGGTCGCGCACTGGATCGAGGCTCGCCGTCGTCACGACCGCGGCCGGCATCCCCGCAAACGCGGCCACGATGGGCGAGGCACGCCAATTCTGGGGATCGGGGCGGTAGCAGGCGCTGAACCAGGCGAGCATGCCCGAGGTCAAGAAATAGCCCTGTCCGAATTGATCCGCCGACGCATAAGGCGTGACGAGATCGGTCACCGGACAGATCGCCCAATGCGCCACGACGGGAACCGCCGCCGGACGATCGCGCAATGCGATCGTCGTGATGATCGCCAGGTTGCCGCCTGCGCTCTCGCCTGCAAGGACAAGCCCGGTCGCTTCGAAGCCGAGTTCCGAGGAGGCAGAGGCCAGCCAGCGCGCCGCGGCTTCGGCATCGTCGGCCGCTGCCGGCCAAGGGTGCTCGGGCGCAAGCCTGTATTCGACCGATACGACCGGCACCATGAGCGCCCGTGCGACTTCCGCGCACAGCGGCGCATAGGCATCCAGACCGCCGACGACCCAGCCTCCGCCATGAAAAAAGACCAGCACGGGTGATGGGACCCGCTCTGTACGTGCATCAAAGAGCCGCGCCCGCAACAGATGACCGCCCGGGGTATCGATCTCCAGATCGGACAGGGTCTGCACCGTTCCGATTTCGACCTCGACCTGGCTGTAGACGGACTGAGCGAGGACTCTGGCCTCGCCGGGGGAGAGTTCGTTGAGCTTCGGACCCGGGAGTCCCTCCAGGAAGGACAGGAACCCCCGAACATCGTCACGCACCAACGGATCGATCATCTTATACTCCCGAAAGCAGGCGATCAGGCGAGCGCACGTGGTACCGGCACTGCGCTTGGTCATAGCCTTCAGTTCGGGTGAGGCTCGGCGCTGGTTACATTGCCATCTTCAAGCCCGCTTTGGTGGAGAGCCGAAATGCTTCCGTGACATCCGGCCAGCGACTATCGGACGCCGGGCGAGCTGCGGGGAATCGACAGGGGGGACGACCGCTCGATCGCTGATCCGCCGAGGAACATCAGGCGGCGAAATCACCTGCTTTGTGGCGCTCAGGCAGCTGCGCTTCAGGAGGGCCGAAGGTGGTGTTCACCCGCCGCCCTCTCTTGACCGCTGGTCGACTGGCGATTTGCTCGACCCAGCGTGCGAGATGCTCGTACTCTGCGACATTCAGAAATTCCTGGGCGCTGTAGGCGCTGGTCATGATCGCGCCGTACCACGGCCAGATCGCGATATCCGCGATCGTATATTCGTCGCCGATGACAAACTCACGGGTCGCCAGATGGGTGTCGAGCACGTGAAGCTGCCGCTTCGTCTCCATCGCGTAGCGATCGATCGCATATTCGATCTTGAGAGGTGCGTAGGCATAGAAATGGCCGAAGCCGCCGCCAACGAACGGTGCCGACCCCATCTGCCACATCAGCCAGTTCATCGTCTCGGCCCGCTTGTAGTGCTCGGTGGGCAAGAAGGCGCCGAACTTTTCGGCGAGGTAGAAGAGAATCGACCCGCTCTCGAACAACCGGGTCGGCGGGTTCGTGGAATGGTCCATCAATGCCGGGATTTTGGAGTTCGGGTTGATGTCGACGAACCCACTGCCGAACTGGTCGCCGTCGCCGATCTTGATGAGCCACGCATCATATTCAGCACCGGCATGACCCATCGCGAGCAGCTCCTCGAGCATGATCGTGACCTTCTGTCCGTTTGGCGTGCCGAGTGAGTAGAGCTGCAAAGGGTGTTCGCCCACGGGCAGGGCCTGTTCGTGGGTTGACCCCGAAACGGGGCGGTTGATGCTGGCGAACTGGCCGCCGTTCGCCTTGTCCCATGTCCAGATCTTCGGTGGCACATATCCGCAAGGCAGGTTGTCGGCGCCGTCGCTCATTGTCATCTCCCGTAATATCCATCGCGAGCCGAGGCATGGCGCTGATCATCGGGACGGGCAGGGGCTAATTCAACCACCGCTTCACCCATAACCTGCGCACCCGCCAAGAAGTCTCGTTCGGGTTCGCTCGACGGCTCCTGGCCGTTACAATCCTGGTGGCGACGGCTTGGCCGTTCGCGACAGCCTGTAACCGCTCTCCATCCGCGAACGGATATCGTACAGTTCCTCTCCTCCAATAGGTCGGCTCCTCGGCATGTTTCTTGTTCTCCTCGCCTATCTCGGCGGCGCGCTGACGATCATCAGTCCCTGCATCCTGCCCGTCCTGCCTTTCGTATTTGCCCGTGCCGGACGACCGTTTCTCACCAACGGCCTGCCGATGCTGGTCGGGATGGCGCTCATGTTCGCGATCGTCGCCTCGCTCGCAGCGCTCGGTGGCGGCTGGATCGTCACCGCAAACCAATATGGCCGCGGTGTCGCACTCCTGCTTCTCGCGGGCTTTGGCGTGACGCTGCTGTTTCCCGCGTTGGCCGACCGGCTGACGCGGCCGATCGTCCAAATAGGGAACCGGCTGTCCCAGGGCGCCGGGGATGCGACCGGGATTATTCCGTCGGTACTTCTCGGGATAGCGACCGGCCTGCTCTGGGCGCCATGCGCCGGTCCGATCCTTGGTCTCGTCCTCACCGGTGCGGCACTGCAGGGACCGAGCGCGACCACGACCCTGCTGTTGCTCGCTTATGCCGCCGGCGCCGCCACGTCGCTCGGGCTGGCGCTGCTGGTGGGCGGCGGTCTGTTCAAGGCCATGAAGCGTTCGCTCGGGGTCGGCGAATGGATCCGCCGCGCCGCCGGCGGTGTGGTCCTGTTGGCGGTCGTTGCGATCGCGCTGGGCGCGGACACCGGCTTTCTGTCGCGCGTCTCGCTTGCCGGTACCAACTCGGTCGAGCAACGCCTCCTCGATCGCTTTGGGATGAGCCGCCCGGCGGAGCAGAACGACGAGACCCTCGCGGTGGAGGGAACGTTGCCCCCACTTTCGGGGGCCGTGACCTGGCTGAATTCGCAGCCGCTCGATGCAAAGGCGCTCAAGGGCAAGGTCGTTCTGGTCGACTTCTGGACCTATTCCTGCATCAACTGCCTGCGCTCCCTACCCTATGTCCGGGCATGGGCGGAGAAATATCGTGACCAGGGCCTCGTGGTGATTGGCGTTCACACGCCGGAATTCGCTTTCGAGCGCGACACCGCAAACGTCAGGAAGGCTCTGGGTGATCTCGGCATCACCTATCCGGTCGCCGTCGACAACAATTATGCGATCTGGCGAGCCTTCGACAATCATTACTGGCCAGCGCATTACTTCATCGACGCGCAAGGGCGCATCCGGCACCATCATTTCGGCGAAGGCGACTATGCCGGTTCCGAACGCATCATCCAACGACTATTGGCCGAGGCACATCCGGGCTTCACCGCGAGCGGCACGGTCAAGGTGGAAGGCGCCGGCGTCGAAGCCGCGGCTGCTGCCCAGGATGTGCGCTCGCCCGAGACCTACATTGGCTACGCGCGAGGCGAGCGGTTCGCGTCGGGCAACGTCAGCGAGGATAAGCTGAAGAGCTATTCCTTCGGCACGCTCGCGCTCAACGACTGGGGCCTGTCAGGCAACTGGACCGTGGGGCCGCAGAGCGCCGCACTGGCGAATGCGGGCGGTCGCATCGCCTATCGTTTCCATGCCCGCGACCTGCATCTCGTGCTCGGGACCACAAATGGTCGTCCGGTGCGATATCGCGTCACGATCGACGGCAAGCAGCCCGCGGACAATCACGGCTCGGACGTCAATGCGGCGGGTGAGGGGATTGTCACCGACGTGCGACTGTACCAACTCGTGCGGCAGGGTGGGCCCGTCGCCGACCATGTATTCGAGATCGAGTTCCTCGACCCGGGCGTGCAGGCGTTCAGCTTCACCTTCGGCTAGGTGGGTGCGAGGCTCGGGCATATCAGTGATGCCGGTCGTTCGGCCGGCCCCGCGCCTCATTCCTGTCGTCGTTAGACGCGAAGCCTATACCATGGTCACGATCAGGCGAGCTCGTTTCACGGAATGTGGCGATAGAACGTCAGGCGGGTGCAAGCTCTTGGACGCGGGCCCGGATTACCTGCGACGCGAAGCGTTCCATCTCTTCCCTCTGCGGGCTCATCTGCAAAAGCAGAAGATCAAGACCCGCCGCTTCATATTCCGCGATTCGCTCCCGCAATTGCTCGGGTGTGCCGACGAGATTGGGGCGCAAACCGCGGTTCGAAACCGAATATTCCCGGATCTTCATCTCCCGCTCGAGCTGAGTCCCCGATAGCCATTGATCGAAGTTCGAATATCCGGCAGGCATATCCTTAACGTCGAGAATCCTGTCCAATTCCCGCCTTGCCTCGGCCTCGCTGTCGCGGACGATCGCATAGGCCGCCATACCAAAGGTCATTGGCGAACCGCCTGCGGCCTCGCGCCGCGCCCGTATGTCCGCGATTTTCGGCCGGACGACCTCGACAGGATCGCCGTGCATGACATAGGCGTCGCATTGTTGAGTGATCATCGTCTTCGCGGCCTCGCTTTCGCCGCCCGCATAGAGGATCGGTACGCGGACAGGCTTGGGTGAGCAGATCGCGCCGTCGGTCTGGTAGAACCGGCCGCTGAAGTCGAAACGCTCCTCGGCCCATAACCCCTTGACCACTTCCAGCCATTCGGACGTGCGCGCGTAGCGGTCGTCGTGCTGGTCGAATTGCAGACCATATTGCTTCGCTTCGTCCGCCCACCAGGACGAGACCACATTGAGCGACAACCGCCCGCCGGCAATGCGATCGATGTTGGCGGCGGCCTTGGCGAACAAGGCAGGCTGGTGGAAGTTTGGCCGAACCGCGACCATGATCTCCTGGGTGCGTGTTACCGCTGCAATCGCAGCCGCCGTTGACCAGGCATCCAGGGTCGGTGCCTCGGCACCCTTGATATCGTTGAGATTCAGTTCGGCGATCAGGGTCAGGTCGTAGCCGATCCGTTCGGCCCTGACAGCGAGATCGCGAGAATATTCCCAGCTCGCATCCATGCCCTCATCGGGGACATTGCGCAGCCAGCCGCCGAACACCGGCATCCAATAGCCATATCTCATGCGGGCACCTTTTCGATCAGGGTTTCGAGCCAATCGACCAGTCTCTCGTGCGGATCCCAACCGAGCACGTCGACCGGATTGGCGACGAAGTTCGAGAAGCCGTTGATGTCGTAGAAGCGAGACGTTCCGTCGCGATCGTCGATCATCACCTCGATGCCGCCGATATCAAGTTCAGCCGCCGCCGAGATCCGCTCGGCCGCGTTGATCAGCGCCTGGCTCGGCTTTGCCTCCGTAACGGAAATCGCCGCCTTCCCCGGCGCGGCGACGCACGCGTCGGCCGGGCAGAGATCAAACCCTCCGCCGCCATCGACGTCGATCGCGTAGAGGAACCGGCCAGCCATCGTTTCCAGCCGGGTGATCCGCCCGCCGCGGACTGGTACATATTCCTGAACCAGCCAGACGCGGTCGATGCTATCGGGCACCATGCCTTCGGTCGCCATCTCGGCCAGCTGGTCCAGGGTCTCGTACCGCATGATGCCGGCGCCCGACCCACCGATGTTGGCCTTCACCACGACCGGAAACCGAAGTGTCGCAGCCGCAGCGGCGAGGTCAGCCCTGCGATGCACGATCCGTGTCTCCGGTACCAAAAGGCCGAGATGCGTCATCAGCGAGAGTTGTCGCGCCTTGGAGGCGTCGATCCCCATGATGGCACCGCCGTTGAGCACGCGCGCGCCAGCGTTGCGCCAGTGCGCCATTGCCGCCTGGGCATAGAAGATCGGATGGTCCGGCTCGCGCAGGAAGCTCGACATCGCGATCCGATTGAAAATCAGCGGCGCGGGCACGGAACGATCGGCAGGGTCGAAGATATGACCATCCGCGCCAAGAGCTTCGAAAGAGATGCCTCGCCGATCGAGTTCGGCGAACAGCGGCATGAGCCACTGTGGATGTTCATAGAGCAGCGCGAGAGATGTCATCGGGGTGAAGTTCTCCGGGCAAGCGTCGTGAGGAAGGCGCCGGCGAGGAAAATCGCTGGCGGCACAAACCCGCGGATCGGATCGACATAACCCGGCAATACCACCACCGCGACCCATATCGAATCCGCCCAGCCGGCAACCACCAGATTCAGCCAATAGCCGAGCCGATCGTTGCGCCAGTTTCGCCACAAGCCGACAACCAGCACAAAGAGTGCGATCGTCAGCATGTAGGCGGCCAGCTGATAGAGACGGCCTTGAGCCAGATCCCGCTGGGCCGCGCCCAACCGCCAGATGTCGAGCGCGACCTTGCAATGAAATACGCCCCACGCCGCGTAGCACAGCGCGCCGAACCGGGCGGTCAGAGGTGCGCGATTGTCGCCGTCGTTAAGCGGCATAGTCCTTCACCTGCTCGCCGCGCGGCGGGTCGATACCCAGCAGATAGTCGAGCGAGAACTTGCCGCCGCCACGGAAGATGATGGGGAGCAACAGGCCAGCCCAGCTCAGGTGCGTCGGCCACGCGTCCGGATAGACGAAGACCTCGATCACGGTGGTCATGCCGAGGAGACCGAGAGCCGCTACACGGTTGAAGAGCCCGAGGACCAGCAGGATCGGGAAGAGATGCTCCTGATAGGTCGCCAGATGCGCGGCGTAATACGGCGGGATCAGCGGAATCTTATAGTCGGTTTCGAACAGCGAGTAGGTGCTGTCGGTAATGTGCAGGATGCCATCGACCTTGGTCCGCCCCGACATGAAGAAGACGCCGGCGACGCCGAGACGGGCGACGAGCAGAAGGACCGAGCCGGAAAACCGATCGAGCGTTGCCCCGGCGCGAGCATAGATGTTCATTGCAATTCTCCCTGTTGGTCTTGGGCGGCGAAGGCTCCCGCCCCGAGCAAAGAAGCAAAAATCTGAGCGACGTCGCCGTCTTCGCCGGCGGCACGCGCCGCGGCGTCGGCGAGCGTCGCCCCAGCGAGGAATGCGCGGGTGGGGACGTCGATTGCCCTGACCTCGATTGCGTCCTCGGGACGCGTGATCAGGATGAGCTCCGGTTCCCATATGATGGTTTCGAGGGCGTCCTCGCTCGCTTCCGGCTGATGCGCCAGCCACAGACTGGCCGCTGGAACCAGCGTCTTTGCGGTCCGTGTGGCGGGGTGCCAGCGCAGCGGCGCCTCAGGGTTCATCCCGCTCGCGAGCGCACTCGGATCGAGTACGTGGGCGTCGGCCGCGAACAGCGCTTCGACGACCAGCCTCTCGACCGACGCCACGTCGCCGAGATAGGGTGCCTCGGCAAAAGCGGCCCATGCGTCTACGAAGCGCGGAAAGCGATCTCCATAAAGGCAGAGTCGGGCTTCGGCGGGCGGCACGGCGTCGACATAGGAAGACGCGCACGCCGCAAAGGCGTCCTCTCCGACAAGGGCTGCCACAACCGGGAAGTTGGCGAACAAGGCATCACGCGCCGCCTTGCTCGCGGTGTTGCGATGGATGGTGAGCGCGCGACGGATAGCAGAATCCGCGACCGTGTCCGGAGCAGCCAGCATAGCGCCGAACGCTTGCTGGAAATCGGCAGCGTCAAGCATCGACAGGCATCCGCTCGACGAGGAGGCGATGGGCACGATCGCGCTCACTCATCAACTCGGGAAAAGGAGGGATGTCGTCGTCGCGCTCGATGAGCGTCGGCCGGGCGCCTATACGTGCGATCAGCCGTTCATAGAGTCTCCAGACCGGGTCGGCGATCGGCGCGTCGTGGCTGTCGATCAGCAGCCCGCTCTCTCGATCGGGGTCGGGCCGATGTCCGGCAAGATGGATCTCGCCCACGATCTCCGCCGGTATCGCATCGATCCGTGCCTCGGCGGAAAAGCGAAGATTCGACGCGCTGACGTAGATGTTGTTCACATCGACCAGCAAACCGCACCCGGTGCGCCGGGCGAGTTCGGCCAGGAACGCCGCTTCGTCCATCTCATGACCGGACAGGTCGACATAGAGCGAGGGATTCTCGACCATGATCGCGCGCCCGAGGGCATCCTGAACCCGCGAAACATTGCCCGACGTAATGTCGAGCGCTTGCCGCGTGCGCGGGAAGGGGAGGAAGTCGGAATGGTGCGCGCCCTCCCACTTCTGCCAGGCCAGATGATCTGACACGGCGGCCGGACGAATGAGATCCGCGAGGGCGCGAAGGCGGCTCAGATGTTCCACCGATGGCGGCTCGATAGAAGCCAGCGACAGCCCGACGCCGTGAAGGGAGATCTGAAAACGCTCGGCAAGAGCGACGAGCGCGCGGAGCCGCGGCCCGCCGTCCACCATATAGTTCTCAGCGTGCACCTCGAACCACAGGCCCGGGTTTCGCGCCGTCAGCGCTTCATCGAGATGCTCGAGCTTGAAGCCCAGGCCTGCAGTCATGGTCATCACGGCGATCCTCAGGCCTTGGGCGTCAGCGAGCCCAGGCCCTTGGGCGTCTTGATCTTGGCGCAGGTGCCGGCCGGTACGAGCTTCCAGGCATCCTTCTGATAGTCGATCTTCGAGGTGCCCGCACAGGTCGTGCCAGCGCCGGCCTTGCAGTCGTTCTTGCCGGCCTTGGCGACGCCGTAGCACTTCTCCATCGGCTTGCTGGCCTGGGCGTGCGCGGCGGTCGTGACACCGGCGGTGAGGGAAGCCAGCAGCAGGGCGCTGACGGCGGCGGTAGCGGAACGGGTTTTCATCGTGACAGTCTCCTTCGATCAGCCTCGCGTGCGGCGACCCGTCCGGTATGGGCGGGCGCCGCACGGTGGTCCGGGAGGCTGATGAAAGCGGACCACGCAACCGGGTCCGTTCCAACTGCGCAGTCGGTTACAGCAGGCGGCACAAGAAGATTTTGTCGGCCGCTGTAACCGTCCGCCGATCGCGGTCGAAATGCCGGGTGCCAGTCGGCAAAACCTCCACACTCTATTTCAGGAGTCACCAATGAAGACTTTCAAGACCGGCGCCGCCATCGCCTCCGCCGCCGCAATGCTCGCCCTGTCGGGCCTCGCCACCACGGCGCCCGCGCATGCCGCCGGCGCGAAGGCCGCCAAGGTGCAGCCCTGCTACGGTGTCAATTCGTGCAAGGGCCAGTCGGACTGCAAGTCGGGCAACCATGACTGCAAGGGCCAGAACGACTGCAAGGGCCAGGGCTTCAAGGATCTCACCACCAAGGCCTGCGCGGCGCAGGGCGGCAGCCTCACCCCGAAGGCCGGCTGAAGCCGATCATCGCTCGAACCCTGGTTCGAGCGAAATGTACCTCGCACCGCCCGTCAGGTCGAACCTGGCGGGCGGCGCATTTTTGACCTTTTAGCCCCCACTACGCTACTGGCACCCGACGATCGATGGACAAGGGCTGAGGGACGAGCCAGCCCGGCCGCTGGCCTTCAGCTCTGCACGAGTTGGCGCGCAGCCGCTTCGGCGGTGTTTTCGGGCCGCGTGTTGAAGGCGACTGCAGTGTGGACGAGGTTGACCACCATCTCGAACAAGCCGAGGCTCTTGGGCGGCAACCTCAAGCCGCCCCCAACAACCACACAATCGTAAGCCGCGCCGCGGAGCGTCGCCTCTAGCATGGCGTCACCCGCGGCGTCGGGCGTGATCATGCAGGTGTCGCCCTGTCATCCGCGCTCGCGGATCTTTGCGACCGCGACGGCGATGCCGGCGTTGATTTTGTCGGCGTCGAAGCCAGACGGCAACGCCGGGTCCGAGAAATCGACCGTTTCGGGCCTCTGGCCGACGGACAGGATACGGGCCATGGGAAGTCTCCTTGAAGGTTCGTTCTGGACTCAGGCTGCCGCCCACGCGGCGGCGGCAGCTTCGGCGAAATCGCGATACGAACGCGGCGCGTGACCGAGCAGGGTCGCGAGGCGCGCGATCTCGCCGTCCGTGGCGATCGCACCGTCCTGCTGATAGCGACGCATCATCAGCCGCATGTCATAGGCGAGCCACGACGGCCCAAAAGATTTCAGCCGCTGTTCCAGCGCATCCAGATCGTTGCCGGCATAGCCGATCGGCCGCCCGAGCACGTCGCTCCACAGGGCGGAGATCGTCGTGCCGGTGAGCACATCGGGGCCAACCAGTTCATAGGTCTCCTGGGGCAGCGGCGCATCCGCGCGCTCGCGGCGCAGCAGTTCCTTCGCGGCCGCCTCGCCGATGTCGCGGATATCGACCATCGAAATGCCCTTTCCGCCGATCGGCATCCCGTAGACTCCGCCGCCCAGGAGCGCGTCCTTCTGCCGCAGGTCGTTCTGGATGAAATAGGCCGGGCGCAGGATCGTGACGGGCAGCCCTGCGGCATGGATCATGCGCTCGAGGGTCATCTTGCTCGCAAAGTGCGGCACGTCGGCATAGTCCTCGCCCTTGAACACCGACAGATAGACAACGCCCTTCACACCGGCGGCGCGCGCCGCGTCGAGCGTCAGCATCGCCTGTGTCAGTTCATCGGGTACGTTCGGCGCGAGCAGAAACAGCGTGGTCACGCCGTGCAGCGCGGCGCGTACGCTCTCGATATCCGAGAGGTCGCCTCGCACGGCGATGACGCCTGCCGGGAAATGCGCCTTTTCGGGCGTGCGGGTCAGCGCCTGGACTTCGGCGCCGTACCCAACGAGAAATGCCAGCACCTGCGTACCGATGGTGCCAGTGCTGCCAGTTACCAATATCGTCATGTCGTATCTCCTTGATCGTCGAGACGACCTCGTTGTCACTGGATGCAAGATAGACGTTCCGAATGAGCGAAGAAGATGGCATGATCGGGACATATCGTCTCGATAATGGAACATCCTATGGACCTCGCGGCTCTTGCTGACTTCAACCTTGTCGCCTTGCATGGCGGCTTCGGTCTCGCCAGTCGGGCGGCGCAGCGCCCCAAGGCAACGCTGTCGCGCAAGGTCGCCGAGTTGGAAGCCTATCTGGGCGTTCGATTGATCGACCGCGGCTCGCGGGCGCTGCGCCTCACGCCGGAGGGACGCGCGCTGCACGACCGCACCCAAGGCCCGCTCGCCGAGATCGGCGAGGCCGAGCAGGCGGTCTCCTCGGGCGCGTCCGTGCCACGCGGGACGCTCCGGATCAGCGCCCCGATCGTGTTCGCGCATGTCATGCTGCCGCGCGTCGCCGCCGATTTTGTTCAGGCCTATCCGCACGTCGCGCTCGAGATCGTCGCAGAAGATCGCAAGGTCGATCCGGTCGAGGACAATTACGATCTGGTAATCCGCATCAACCCGGATCCTGACGAGCGTCTGGTCGGGAGACGGATCCTCGAAGATGAACGCCTTTTGGTAGCATCGCCAGAGGTGCCAAACGCATTCCTGATTGATCAAGCAGGCGCCGACTTCGCAGTAGCTGCGGTAGGGCATATTGCTACGTCCGCCGACGCGGTCTGGCGGATCAGGACTGACCAGGGTGTGCGCGAGTTCTGCCCGCAGATGCGGTTGCGATTCTCTTCCTTCCTGATGGTGCAGGATGCGGTGCTCGCGGGCGCGGGCGTGGCCCTCATGCCGAAACTGTTGGTGACGCAGAACATCGCTACGGGCAGGCTGGTCGCTTGGGGAGTCGACGACGGACCGAAGGTTGAAATCTGGGCACTCCAAAACTCTCGCCGCCTGTCGAGTTCCAAGATCCGCGCCTTTCTCGATGTCCTGACGTCGATCGCATAGGCGGATAAGCCCGGTTTCTGGCACCCACCGGACGCCCCGAAACCGCAACGAGTGGGCGCTATCCAACCGGCAGCTTCGCGGCGCGGCGACGATCGCGCTTGTCAGACCGAGACGTTCGCGCCGGCACAGATGAACGTCCTGGTCAGGTCGCGAGCCGTCGGCGGGCGCAGCCGGGCCGGACGGCCCGCCGTAGGCCCTTGTGTCGCCAAAACCGGTCTGGGCGGAATCCACCAAACCCGGTCCTTCCCATCAGGTCGATGGTGATGGCCCGCCTCTGGCGGAAATTCAAACTGGCCCGCTACCTTCCGGCCCAGTTTCTGGCAAATAGACCGCTCCGGATGTTACCAGCGGGCAACCCGCGGCAATATCAACCGAGCAAGGCCGACAACGATAGCGCAGCCCAAGCAATACCACACGACGATATAGAACGGATCGTCGCTGGGGCAGTGAAATGCGAACACGAATGCACCCCATGTCGCTGCTCCGGCGCCGGCTGCCAAAGCGCTCCCCGATCCATCGGTTGGAGCGCCCGACCGCATGAGGATCCCCAAGGCGATCAACGGAGGTATTGAGAGAGCCGTCATCGTCGCGAGACACTCGACGCCCATCTGCCAACTTAGCCGGTCAAGCAGTACCTGCAGGCCCGCGCTGCTGAGGTCGATAACCCACCCGAGAAGCAAAGTAACGACAGCGAGCGTGGCCCAAAGACGCAGCCCCCGGCGTGGCGATGCCGAAGGCTCGAACGACTGGATCGCCACGAACGTGCCTGTGATTGCCAGGATGGCGAGCGAACCCAGCTTCCACCAGAACGCGGTAACGCTCATTGCCGCACCGATGTCCGGACGCATCGTGCCTAGCGCCAGAAACGCGGCGAGTTCGATCGCGGCAAGGCCAAACAAACAAGCCCCTTGCCGGAGCGGATTCCGGCGCCGGACGGGCCGTAATTCTCCAACCAGCGTCTCGATTAACGATTCATTCGACATCGGCCTGCTTCTGAACCATGGCCGCTAGACGCGCCAGTCCCCGGTGGATATTCACCTTGATGAGCGACCCTGACTGCCCGGTCTTTGCCGACGCTTCCTCGACCGAATATCCTTCGATCTTTACAAGCCGGATCGCTTCGGCCTGGGCCGGCTTGAGCTCGCCGAGTAGTTCCCCGAGGACCACCGAACTCGTCACCGCGCTCTCATGATCCCCTACGGCTATCTCCTCGGGGAGTTCCTCGGTCGCCGATCGTCCCATCGCCCGCAAACGATCGATCCACTTGTAGCGGGCTACTGCGATCAGCCAGGGTTTGAAGGGGCGTTCCGGATCATATGTGTGCCGCTTCTCATGAATCGCGATGAGTGTATCCTGCACTGCGTCTTCGACAAATGCTGGCGGTAGCCGCCGTGCATAAAAGCGATTAAGCCACCGGCGGAGTTCATCAAGCAACTGCCGGTATGCCGCGGCCTGCCCCTCCTGGGCTGCGGCCATCAGGCGGCCCCACTCATTTTCGGCAATCCTCATCGACCCCGCCACCCTGAGGCTGATGACTTCAGCTTCATGCCTCGGACGCGCCTGGGGAGTCGGGTACCGCACGAAGCGTGTTTCGACGCAGATCGCGATCCGGTTACAGGTCTCCCCATATTTGGCGGTACCGAGTGATACAGCCCTTTCATGCCACCGGTCGCCACAGTGCAACGCTCACGCATCGGCCAGTTCCTTGATCGGATTATCGCGGCGCATGCGGCTCGGATCGACGCCAAAGGTGTTTCGGAACGCGCGGCTAAAGTGGCTTCGACTTGCAAAACCAACCTGTGCGGCGATCGTCGCAACCGGCAGTTCGGTCGACATCAGCAAATCTCGCGCTTTCGTAAGGCGGGTGCGCGCAACGAACTCCATCGGCGGCAATCCGATTGTCGCGGCGAAGACCTTCGCGAACTTCGACCTGCTCATTCCCGCGGTTCGGGCGAGGTCGTTCAGGGTATGATTTGCCGACGGCGTCTCAACGACCGTTGCAAGAGCGCGCGCGAGCGACGGCCGCTCGAAAAGGCCCGGAAGAACCCGTTCCGAACCGTTGTGCTCCGCGTAGCGTCGAAGCGCCTTCACCAGGCAGGCCTTCATCAGCGATCCGACAAGCGCTCTTGACCCCAGCGAGGTCACATTAATCTCGCGAAGGATTTCTCCGAAGGCGACATGCACCATCGAATCGCCCGATAGATCGCAGCAGATCGGCACCTCAAGGCCGTCGAACGGTCCGAAGGAGCCCCCCACATCGGCCTTAATTTGTCCGCACGCGACCAGTACGGTGCCGGGTGCGCCGCGCCTTGCGTCAAACAGCAGTAAGCCATCGGGTCGCGTGCTGCAGGTTTCTGCTGGCGTGAATAACTGCGACGCAGTTGGTGAGCCCCCCATGACCTGTCTAACGTTGGGTGGGACCAAAACCACACTGCCCGGCGCGAATGCGGCAGCTGGATCGCTGGCGAGGGTAAGATACAAGGTTCCGGAAAGCACGAAGTGGATCTCGATCTCGTCCAACGGCAGAATCTCGATCGCGGAATCGGACGCGAATTCGCACACCGCGAATTCCTTCACGTCAACCGCCAGGGCGGCGAGAATCTGGTCTATGGCCGTATCACTCATGAGACGGCGAACAGTGTGCTCTTTCGTCGTTGCAATTCCAGACGATTCGCAACGCGCCCAAAAATAAGGACGATCCGACACCCGGCAGGACAATATGCGACACCTGTCCCAGCAATCGCAGGTTTCATGCACCGGAACGTCGTGACGGGCTTTCTAATCAGGACCATGCGACGATCAGATCCTACGCCCGGTTGATCGCCGAAACACTTCGCTCGCTCCAAAACGGGGAGGGCCATATGAGGACGCGCTTCCGTGGCGCGAGCGCCTCCGTGACCCTGCTCAGTTGCGCGGGCTCTCGGGGCTACCGTGCTGATCCCTCGCATCGATGGCTAGACCCGTGATGAGCCGGGCGCCGCGCTCGAAGGTCAGATAATTCCAGAGCCAGTTCGCGCCCACCACGATCCGGTTCCGGAATCCGACCAGAAAATAGATGTGGGCGGTCGACCAGAAGAGCCAGGCGAGGAAACCGGACAGGCGCAACCAACCGAAATCGACCACCGCCCGCTTCCTGCCGATCGTCGCGAGGCTGCCAAAATGGCGATACCGGAACGCGACCGGTCGGCGCCGGAATCCGAGTTCGGCCAGCAAGTGCCGCGCCGCATAACTTCCCTGTTGCTTCGCCGCAGGCGCAATCCCAGGAACCGGCGCGCCATTGGCGCCGGTGACGGCGGCCGTATCGCCGATCACATAGACGCCGTCGCAACCGCCGGCCCGAAGATGCCCGTCGACAATCACCCGGCCTGCACGATCGGCTTGGGCACCCAACCAGCGCGCGGCGGGCGATGCCATGACGCCGGCCGCCCAGATGATCGTGGCCGAGCGGATCAACTCGCCATTCACGACCGCTCCTGTCTCGTCGATCCCAGTCACGCGACCACCCAGCCTGACCTCTACACCGAGCTTCATGAGCACATCCCGGGCGGCCTCGCTCAGCTTCTCGGGGAAGGCGGCAAGCAGCCGTGTCCCTGCTTCGATCAGAATGATGCGCACGCAACGTCGGGTGACGAAGCGAAAGTCCATTTCAGCGGCGTGGCGCGTCAGCTCGGCGACCGCGCCAGCCATCTCCACGCCAGTGGGGCCGCCGCCAATGATTAAGAAGGTAAGGAACTCCGATCGTTCTTCCAGATTTTCTTGGCGATTGGTTTCGGCCCGCTCCAGCGAGAGAAGTATCCGCCGCCGCACGTGCAGCGCGTCATCGATCGTCTTGATGCCCGGCGCGTGCCTGGCCCACTCATCGTTGCCGAAATAGCTGTGCGTCGCGCCAGTCGCGAGGATCAGCGCGTCGTAGGCGAGGCTCGCGCCGCTTGCGAGGCTCACCACCTTGTTGTCGCGATCGATCGCGTCGACCCGGTCAAGCAGAACACGCGTGCGCTTCTGTTTCTTGACGATGGATCGGACAGGCGCGGCCACATCGGCCGGCGACAGTCCTGCGGTGGCGACCTGATAGAGGAGCGGTTGGAACAGGTGGTGGTTCTGACGATCGATGATCGTTACATCGACATCATACCGTGCCAGTTCCTTCGCTGCCGCGAGCCCAGCAAAGCCGGCGCCGACGATCACAATATGGGGAGCGGGCGGGGCGTTCGAGCCCTCGCGCAGCAAGCTCTGCGTCGACTTCACGGGCAACCTCCATGGAATGAAGTAACGCTCCGAGTTCGACCGATCAGGGCGGTAGGTTACGAGGCGGACGAAGATCGACGACCTAGCCATTGAACTCGAGCTTGCGCGACACCAGCCTTCATCGTGCGACCGCACCCTTTTTTCCTTGGCCTTGTAACCTTTCAATCTCCGTCGCGAACATCAGGAGGATGCGCTCTCGATTCCTCCCCCTGTTCGGCCCGCTGCCTATCTGTATCGGCGGTATCGGTATTGCCCTGGCCTTCCCAACGGCTGCCTTCGCGCAGGCGGCGGCGCCCGGACAGTTCGCCCTGAAGCTCAGCGGCTACGCGAATGCCAGTGGCGCTGAGCCGGCATCGCAGGCCGACGCCGGCGGCGGCGGGCTCGGCGAGACGGAAGTCGAGCTGACACCGCAGTATCGCACCGCGTCAGGAACGGTCTTTGCTGCGCGCGGCGTTGCCAACGTACAGGGCGTCGCGAGCAATCCCAACAGCGCCTATCGTGCTTCGGTCCCCGAGCTCAGCGTGTTCGCGATCGGCGACTTTGGGCGGATCGAACTGGGCGAGCGCGCAGGCTTCCCTCAGAGCCTGGTCGGATTCACGCCTTCCGAGATCGCCTTCACCACACCGGGTTTCGGGCCGGAATCAGGGGCCAGGCTCGATCCAAATGGTGGCTTGCCGACGAGCTTCCTTCCAAGGGGGCTGGCCTCCAGGATCAACTCGCTCACCTATCTCGGCTACGCAGCGCGCTTCTACAATGATTCATCGCCCAAGATCATCTACCTGACGCCTCGCACGCGCAGCGGCTTTTATGGCGCCATTTCCTATACGCCCAGCACGGTCCGACCCGCCGGCTTCACGCTTGCCGACGGCAGCCGAGTACGAAGCGGCGACATCGAAGGGGCGATAGCGCCTCCTCGTTTCCATGACGTAGTGCAGGCCGCCCTGGTGTGGAATCATCGAACCGAAGCGGTGGATCTATCGATCGGCGCTACCTATTCGCATGCCAATGTTGGCGCCTCGATCACGCCCAACAACCTGCAGCGTTCGTCGGACTCGATCAGCGGCGGATTGAGTGCGACAATTCGCGATACCTGGTCGCTCGGAATCAGCGCTACCTATGACGGTCTGTCGCGGTCGCCGGATCCGGTCTCCGGCACCCGCCAGGCGACGCGGCCGTTCGGGGTCGTTGCAAGCGCGGACTATGTGGGTGGCCCCTGGACGGTCGGCGGCTATTACCAGCACGCGACGGCTGACAGCCAGACGCTCGTTCCGGTGCGCGATACGGTCGATATCGGCGAGTTCGGCGCATCCTACCTGCTCGATCGCAATCATGACCTGCTGGGACAGGGCTTCCACACCGACGTGAAGCTGTTCGCCAGCGTCTATCTCTACCGTTTCTCGGCGGACGCGGCCGAGACCGATCGCTCTCACCAGTCCGGTCAGGTGTTCCTCGCGGGTGCGCGCTTCTCTTTCTACTGACCGGGATATCGTCGACCACACACACGGAGAATGGCAATGACCAAGACAACGACCATCGTCAGCGCGGCGGGGCTGCTCGCCGCGGTGTCGCTGGCGGCGAATGCCGCACACGGCCAGGTGAATGTTCCCAAGCCCACCTACAAGTTTGAAAAATGCTACGGCGTCGCCAAGGCGGGCGAGAACGATTGCTTTGGACCAGCCAATTCGTGCGGCGGCACCTCGAAGGTCGACCGTCAGGCCGACGCCTGGGTCTATGTTCCAGCCGGAACATGCAAGAAGATCGCTGGCGGCTCGACAGGACCTTCCAAATCCTGATGTCGGCCGCGCCCGGCGATGCCTGGGTCGGGATCGGGCTGCGCGGTCCTTATCACGCCGCGTTTCTCGAGCCCGGCCGGCAGCCCGGCGTCGACTGGCTGGAAGTGCACGCCGAGAACTATTTCGATCGCGGGGGCCCGCGCTACCATGCCCTTCGCGAGATCGCCGATCGCTATCCGATAAGCGTTCATGGCGTCGCGCTATCGCTGGGTTCGGCCGAACCTATCGACACTGATCATCTGGAGCGGCTGCGCGCTCTTGCTGCGGACATTGGTGCCTGCCGCGTCTCCGAACATCTCGCCTGGAGCCGGAGCGGAGGGGTCTATTTCAACGATCTTCTGCCCCTGCCGCTCTCGCTCGATGCGCTCGATGTCGTTTCGCGGAACGTCGATCGGGCTCAGCGGCATCTTGGCCGGCCCATTCTGATCGAGAATCCGTCCGGCTATCTCGATCTTCCAGGTTCGGTGATGAGCGAGGGCGTTTTCCTCGCTCGACTGGTTGAGCGCACGGGCTGCGGGTTGCTGGTGGACGTCAACAATCTCTTCGTCAGCTCCCGCAACCTTGCGCGCGATTGGGGAGAGTGGCTCGACCAAATTCCGGTCGATGCGATCGGGGAGGTGCATCTCGCCGGCCACGAAGCTGATGCCGACGGCAGCGGCCTCCTCATCGATACGCACGGATGCGCGATCGCCGAGCCGGTCTGGGCGCTCTACGAATCGCTCGTCGCACTGGTCGGCCCGCGTCCCACTATCATCGAACGCGACTGCAACTGGCCTCCGCTGGAAATGCTGCTCGACGAAGCGGGCCGGGCGGCACGCATCAACGCCGTCAGCGTGAACGTATGAGCGACGATCTCGCCTCGTTCCAGGCCCGTTTCGCGCGGAATCTGATCGGGGCCGACATGCTTCCGGCCAGCTCGTTTGGCGCCGGCTACGCCGTTCATGCGCGCAACGTCCGCAACTCGGTCGTGACCGCTCTTGAGCAGAGCTTTCCGATCGTCGCACGGCTGGTCGGTCCATCCTTCTTCGACCAGGCCGCATGTCAGTTCGCTGCCGGCCATCCGCCAACGCTGGGCTGGATGTCGGCTTATGGCGCCACCTTCCCGGATTTCCTCGACGGCTACGATGCCGCGGCGTCCGTGCCGTACCTTGCTGACATCGCGCGGATTGAGTGGGCGCGGGTGAAAGCAACCTTCGCCGATGAGGCACCGGGTCTCGAGCTCGACGCGCTCGCGCATCTATCTCCGCCTCAATTGATGGAGCGCCGGATTGCTCTCCATCCGTCCGCAACGTTGATCAATTCGGGCTATCCGATCTACCTGGTCTGGATCTGGCACCAGAACCCAACCAGCGACGAACTGATCGCGAGCACCGATTTCAAGCGAGGTGGGGACGATGTTCTCGTTACCCGGACGAGCGACGGCCAGGCTGCCGTCATCAGGCTGCCACCCGCCGACGCGGCCTTTGTTGCTTCCCTGTCCTCTGGTCAGCCGCTCGGCTCCGCCTGGGCGCTAGCACTGGATGTCGACCACCACTTCGATCTGGCAGCAGCTCTGGCGGAATTGGTCCGCGAATGCGCGCTGGCAGGAGCAACCGATGGTCTCCATCATGCCGAGCGCAGCGTAGACCGATGATCCCGGTGCTACGCTGCTTCGCCGGTCAGGCCCCGAGATGCCGACCAAGAAAGTCCCGGATCCGATCCGCGATCTCTGGACCGTGCGTTTCCAGCGCGAAATGACCGCTGTCGAAGAAATGAATCTCGGCCCCTGGAATGTCACGGGCAAAGGCGCGCGCGCCGGGCGGCAGGAAGTAGGGATCCTTGTCACCCCAGACCGCGAGCAGGGGAGGGCGATAGGCCCGGAAATATGCCTGCCAGGCCGGATAGAGCGCCACGTTGGTGCGATAGTCATAGATGAGATCGAGCTGGATCTCGTCCGCGCCGGCGCGCGCGATATAGGCGGCGTCCAACATATACCCATCCGGCGAGACGCGCGATGCGTCCGCACCATGCACATATTGCTCGTGGATCGCCTCGGGCGTCAGTGCCGCGCGGCACGCCGCTCGATTGGCATCCGTCGGGTTCTCCCAGTAGGTCTGGTAAGGACTCCAGGCCGTACTCAGCCCTTCCTTGTAGGCGTTACCGTTCTGGCTGACGATGGCCGTAACGCGCTCAGGATGGGCGGCCGCGAGCCGGAAACCTGTCGGTGCGCCATAGTCGAAGACATAAAGAGCATATTTGCTGAGTCCCAGCGCCTGCGTGAACTGGTCGACCACCTTGGCCAGATTGTCGAAACTGTACGTGAACTGGCCGCGTGGCGGCGCCTTGGTGAGTCCGAAACCGGGAAGGTCGGGTGCGATCACGCGGAAACGGTCGGCCAGAAGCGGCATGAGGCCGCGAAACATGTGACTGCTGGTCGGGTAGCCGTGGAGCAACAAGAGCACCGGAGCGTCGGGCCGACCCGCCTCACGGTAGAAGATCTCGACGTCTCCTACCTTCTGCGTCCTATACGAAACGTGCTGCACGTCTTGCGAGACAGGCGCGGTCTGAGCTGCCTTGACGGCAGGCACGAGAAACGCTGCACCCGCCGATCCTGCCGCTGCGATCAAGGATTGGCGACGCGTAAAACCTTGCACGATCTATTCCCCTTATTGTCCACGGAGCCATCGGCCAATCCAGGCCAATGCCCTCCGATATTCGAGCCTGCTTCGCTGCAGGTTACAGATTGGATCCCGATTTTAGGGACATCTCGCGACGTACATCTGCACGGTCGTTCGCCTCAGCCTTTCTCCTTCCAGGGGCTAACGACCCATATATCGACCGAGGAAAATATCATGATCCACAAGACGCGCGCCCGATACCTCAGCCGTACCGGTCGGGTTTGTTCGGTGTGCCCCAGCACGGCTTCCCCGCGATGAGCGACGCGACTACCCCGTCCGACCCGGACCTCGAGCTCGTCGGCGCAAAGACGGGAAATTGCATCCGTGCGGCGATCGGCCTCAGCGAGGCCGGCCTGAGATATCGTGTGAGACGCCTCGATTTACAGGCAGGCGAGCAACATGACGACGCACATCTCGCGTTAAATCCGGCGGGCAAAGTCCCTGTCCTCGTCGCCAGCGGCGCGGAACAATGGACGCTAACCCAGTCGAACGCGATCCTGTTCTACGCGGCCGCGCGCGCCCATATTTCTCTCCTGCCTTCGGATGGTGATGCGCGCAATCGGGTTCTGGAAGCGTTCTTCTTCTTCACCCAGGACGTAATCTCGGTGAATGGCGCGGCCTTTCGCCTGAAATCGCGGGGCTGTACCGACGCCTATGAAGCGCTGACCGATGAATACCTTACGGCGCTCCGTGGCGCGGAGCGCTTTCTCTCCGCCAACGGCTTCATGGGCGACGACCGGTTCTCGGTTGCCGATATCGTGGGCTATGCGATCACGCGCGCCGTGGCGGATCATCTGCCATGGCCTAAACTCGAGCGTCTTGCCGGCTGGTACGAAAAGATCGCAGGCCGGTCGGCGGTACAGAGCGGTTTGGCGGCATTCGACTGAGGCGGGCTGTGGCCGTTCATCACATTCACCGCGGAGGAGGAAGCTCCATGAACATTGTCGAGGAAGTCGCCCCAGGGCTCAGTGGGCTCGAAACCTTGCAGGCGCTGATCGCTGCCGGACGGCGACCGCCGATCGCCCAGACACTCGACTTCGATCTGGTCGAGGTAAGCGACGGATGGGCGGTATTCGTCGGAACACCCGGCATTCCAGCCTACAATCCAATCGGCACTGTCCACGGCGGATATGCTGCGACGCTTCTCGATTCAGCCTGTGGATGCGCCGTGCACTCGAAGTTGTCGGCGAGCCAAGCCTACACCACCCTGGAACTGAAGGTCGCCTATCACAAGGCCATCACGGTGAGCACCGGACCTCTGCGCGCCGAAGGCCGTATCCTCTCCTTCGGCCGCCGCGCAGCCTTTGCAGAGGCCAGTCTGAAGGACGCTGCCGGACGGCTCTACGCGACTGCGACATCAACGCTACTGGTGATGGAGCGCCCTTAGCCGGGGTCGCCGCGGTCATCGTCGAGCCCAGGCGTTCGCCACACTCCGATCGGAAGGGATCTTCTCAACGTCAAATGGAAGTCGTCAGGTCGGTGAGCCACTGAGGTGATGCGTTCAGCACGGCACCTTCGATCAGGTGATCGGTGCCGGTCACGATCAGCAGGCCGACTGCAATGATCAGCGCCCCAAGCGCCTTCTTGCCGCCGCTGCCTGCGCTCATCAGCCTGCCGCGCCATCTTGCGATCACGCTGCGCGCGGCAAGCGCGAGGATGAGAAGAACGCTGGCAATGCCGAGGCCAAACGCGGCCATCACCACTCCAACCTCGCCAAGATCCTGACCCTGTGCAGCGAGAACCGTGGCTGCGCCAAGGGTCGGACCGACACACGGGCTCCACACCAGGCCCAGCAGGACGCCGATACCGGCCTGACCGATCAGCCCGAAACGCTCGAGGCCGGCCTGTCGCTGCCCCGCCCAATTGGCGAGCGGTGCGGCGATCCGTTCAGCGAAACGCTGGAAATAGGGAACGATCAGCGCCAGCCCGATCAGTAACAACAGGACAGCACCGACCAGACGCACAACATCACTGTCGATGCCCAGGGCCTCGCCTGCCGTGGCAATGACGAAGCCTGTCGCGGTGAAGGACACTACCAGCCCCGCCGCGAGTGCGAGCGGGCCGAAGCGGTGCTTCTGCGCGGCGCTGCCGAGCACGATCGGCACCAACGGCAGCACGCATGGCGACAAGATCGTGAGTGCGCCCGCGGCATAGGCGAGCAGCGGATTGAAGGCGTTGCTCACGGGCGCACCTGAAAATCGGCGGCGGTGAAGCAAAGGTTCGTAGGGATTAAGAGCATCGCTGGATCCGATCATCCTGTTGAATTACTCGGCGCTTGCGCCGCGATCGGATGTAGTTTCGAGGAACTTCGGTGGTTGGTTACAGACGGGATTGGCTAAGACCGATCGTATATCTCTCAAGAGCCCATTTCACGGGCCGGAGATTATCAGACGGTAAATTCGCTCAATAGATGGAGCCTCGTTGTATACGGGAAGACCGCAACGAACTCCGATCACGAACTTCGCAACGGGCCTTGCAGAATTTTGGGAAGCGGCGAGGGCGGCACGCTTGGGGTTGCAGGCAGAGCACCCCGGAACATTCCGGGTCGTCGTGCCGCGCGCCAGCGCCTCACCGCCCGACGGGCTAGTGGCTGTTATTCTGCATGCTGTCAGGCGACCGCATGCTCCCGCCATTGTCGCTGCCCGCCGACATGGCATTCTCGTTCGCTGCCATGCTCTCATTGGATATCATCGCAGCGCCGTCGCTCATGGCACCACCGTTGTCGCTCATGCCCGATACCGTCTGGTTGGCAGGGGATTCTCCCGAGGTGCCGCTGCATCCCGAAACCATGGTCACACCGAGAGCGGCGAAGGCGGCGATCAAGAGGCGGTTACGCAAGGCGGGCATATTCTCTCTTTCCGATATTCTACCGCCAGTTCGACGCGATGAGTCCGCCGGTTACACATGCTCCAAAAATTTGCGCTCGACCGAACGTAGCTTTCCCCAGGCCGCACGTGCGCGTATCCTGAACGCCGAACCCGCCGGTGCGCAGTCTTCGAAAGGCCGCGCGCCGCTCAGCTCTTCCATGCTTGCGGGAACATCCTCTTAAGCGCCTCGACCTTGGGCCGGTCGTTGAAGACGATGTAGGGGTAATCCGGATTCCTCGCCATGAAATCCTGATGATAGGCCTCGGCTGGGTAGAACCCGTGCTGCTTTTCCAGCCTCGTCGCGATGGGCTTCCCATAAACATGGGCAGCAGAAAGCTGGGTGATATACGCGCGCGCAATGGCTTCCTGGCCTGGCGACAACGGGAACAGGGCCGTCCGGTATTGTGTCCCTTCGTCCGGACCCTGGCGATTGACCTCGGTCGGGTCCGCCACCACCGAAAAATAGATCCTCAGAAGATCGGCGTAATTTACCTGGCGTGGATCGAACACGACCTTGACGGATTCGGCATGGCCGGTCGTGCCAGTCGAGACCGTCTCATATTGCGCCGTCGACGCCGTTCCGCCGGTATAACCCGACGTCGCGCTTATCACGCCCCTCACATGAGAGAAGACGCCCTCGACTCCCCAGAAACACCCTCCAGCGAAGATCGCCGTCTCTCGCGCTCCCGATACAGTTTCGCGCGCCTTTGGGGCAGGGGCCGATATCGGTCCCTCTGCCCGCACAGGCCCCAGCGAAGCGAACAACGACCCGCTCGCAAGAGCGGCGGCGGCGGCGAACAGAATGGTACGGGACACTTGACGCTGACTCCGATAGATATCCTACTCGTAGATATCCTACTCGAATTCGTTCGGAAGAGACGACCGGTTACACGCCTGATCGTCTCCCACGAGCCTTATTGTCCGGCAGCTCCCCGTTCTCTTGGTCCGAAGCCCCGACGGCCTGGCGCGCCAGTTGGCCGGCAAGGCCCGATCATATCAAAGTTGACCTTGCCTGTAACCGAACCTGCTCAGCCGCCGAACTAAGGCGCATGACCAAAAGGCCCTCTATCGTCACGCGCCGCAGCGTCCTCGGTCTGAGCTTCACCGCAGCCCTTGCAGCCGTACTCTTCCGCCGCGACGCTTCCTACGCGGCTCCATTGGCAGCGTCCAACTGGCGCCTCAGTGATGCGGAATGGCGGAAGCGATTGTCGCCGCAAACCTACGCTGTGCTGCGTCAGGCATCCACCGAATATCCCTATTCGAGCCCCCTCAATAGCGAGCACCGCAAGGGCACGTTCGCCTGCGCCGGCTGCTCTCTGCCGCTATTCTCTTCCGCGACCAAGTTCGACAGCGGCACGGGTTGGCCCAGCTTCTACGATCATCTGCCTCATGCGATCGGCGAAAAATCCGACACGAGCATCGGCATGGTTCGCACCGAAGTATTTTGCGCGCGCTGCAGTGGTCATCTCGGTCACGTCTTCAATGACGGCCCGAATCCCACAGGGTTGCGCTACTGCATGAACGGCGTGGCGATGCGTTTCGAGCCGGCATAGACACGGTGGCTCTCCGGCTCGACCACTGCTGCACGCGGCACGCTGCCTATGCGCCGGCAGCGCGCGAGCCCATCGAGGGCAGACCAATTTCGCTTAACTCTGAAGGAGAAAGAGCATGACACGCGTCGGACTATTCGTCGAACTGAAGGCCAAGGCAGGGAAGGGGGATGCGGTGGCTGACTTCCTGGCCGGCGCCCGCGAAGCCGCGCTCCAGGAGCCGCAAACTCTCATCTGGTTCGCCTTTCGCTTCGACGAAACAACCTTCGGGATCTTCGACTGTTTCGACGACGAGACTGGCCGCGATGCTCATTTGAACGGGCCGATCGCCGCCGCACTCATGGCCCATGCCGACGAACTGCTGGCCGAGCCGCCCGTGATCCGACCTGTCGATCTGCTCGCCGACACGCTCACAATATCCGCCTAGCCAAGCCAGGGAGAGGTAGTTCCTGGCTCACCTCTCCCCCCAATGTCGAACCACCGGCGGCGACACAGATCGCGGCCGGTGGCCGATCCTTCCTTATTACTGAAAAGCCTTATCCTTGACAGTCGGCCAATTCTGGTCGGCGCGTGAAATCGTGCCCGGCACATCCTTGTTAAAGAGCGCCTGGGCGCGCTTGTCGAAATTCACGTAGAGCTTGCCGTTCACCACGCGACCGGTTTCCGGGTCCGCGTCGACCTTCTCGCCGAAGGATGTCCCGATAGCGCAATAGCCGCCGAACTCGGGAATATAGCGCTGGGGGTCGGCCTGGAACGCTTGACGATGCGCTTCGCTCGCGAACACGTAGCGCGCGCCATCATAGGTGGCGGAAATGGTCTCGATACCCCTGGTCGGAGCGCCTCCGTCGAAATAGGCAACGGGATCGTATCCGCGCAGTGCCAGGCCCGAGCCGTCGACATTCACGGCCGAGGTCGACCCCGGCACGGCGGCGGACGCCACGGTCGGCACGACGACACTTGCCGGCGCCGCCAGGATCATCATTGCAACGGCGAAACGCCGGTTAGGTCGGAACATCACTTTTCTCCTGGTTGGGAATCGAAATTCGGCGGCCCGATCGGTCGGGCCGCAATTCGGTTTCAAAGATCGTCCAGAGACATCCAGGCGCAATCAGTGCAGCGTCGATGCGAGCAGCGCGTCGATCTTGTCCTTGTTGGTCATGTACTGGATGCGGCCGACCTCCTGCCGTCCCCGGAAGGCTATCAGGGTTGCCTGCTTGCGGACGCCGAAGCCCTGCCAAACCGCCTTCTGCTTGTCATAGTTGATCCGGAAGATGATCAGCCCGTCATAGGCTTTGGATGCGTCCACCGTTTGTTTGATCGTATGGTTCTGAGAGGCGCACACCGGGCACCACCAGGCATGAACGTCGAGCAGGATCGGTCGCCCCGCGGCTTGAGCAGCGGCAAAGGCGGCCTGGTCGAAATCGCGAAACTCGGCCGCGTGCGCGGGCGCCACGGCAAGCATCGCTGTAGCGAACAGCGCGCCAGTCATGCGTGTCATCATTGTGCGGTCTCCAAGAACAGTCGAGAAGCCTCAGGCTCTTTTCGACTGTTCGTCAGAACCACCTCTCCCGTTACACGCGCAGTTCAATCGAGCTGGACGCGTTGTTGCATCGCAGACAATGCCAGCATCACGACCGCGAACAAGGCGATCGGTACGCCATGGGCAAGCACTGTGCCGGCATCGCCTCCGCGCAGCGTGGCCTCGCGCGAGGCTCGAATGAAATGGGTGAGCGGGAACAGTTCCCCAATCCGCTGCGCCCACGGCGGCAATGTCGCGAACGGATAAAGAAACCCCGAGAGCAGCATGGCCGGGAGATAGAAGGCCACCGCACCCTGGAGGGCCGCCAATTGCGTGCGCGCTCGCGCAGCCAGGGCCTGACCTAATGCGAGATGCGCCACGGCAAAGATCGGGAGGATCGCTGCCAACGACATCACGCTCCCCCGCAAAGGCAAGTCGAAAACCCAATGGCCCACCGCTAGAACTACGACTCCTTGCAGCGCGCCAATCACGGCGAGAGGCGCAAGCTTGCCCGCTATCAGCGCAGCTCGCCCGATCGGCAGCGCGATCAATGCTTCCCATGTTCCAAGCTCGCGCTCGCGCGCCATGCCGAGTGTTCCGAGCATGAGCATGCTGATCATCATGATCGCGCCCACGAGCGCCGGCAGGAACGCCCAGTCGGCGCGCGCGGCCGGATTGTAGAGCCGCTCGACGCGGAGCCTTGGCCCAAAGTCCGCGACATCGTTGCGCTGCGCCAGCGCGTGCCAATATATCGCCTCGATTCTCGCCTCTGCCGCCGCGGTCAGATTGGGATCGCTTGAATCCACGATCGCCGTGACGGGAGCGAAGGGACCGGTCGGTAGCTCGATCCCGACGGCCACTTTCCCGGCCCGTACCAGGCTTTCTGCGCCACCGGGCCGTAGATCGTGCCCAACGACACGCATCCCGGCGTCGCGAGCGAGGCGGACGACATCGCCCTGACCCGCTGTCGGCCCGGCGAGCGCCACGGCGACGGCTGCGACGCTCGGGCGAATGGCATAGCCAAAGAGCAGGATCTGCAGGGCTGGTACCAGCAAGAGCAGCGTGAAGCTTGTCGGCGAGCGCAGCAGGCGCAGGCATTCCACGCGCGCCACTGCAGATATGGTGAGCAACGTCGCCATCAGCTCGGACGACCCGCAAGGCGCAGTACGGCCTCTTCCAGATCGAGAGAGCCTGTCCGGGCTATCAAGGCCTCGGGCCGCATAGGACCCTCGGCCAGCCCATCGGCATAGTGAAGGATCGTGGGGCAAACCTGGGCCTCGACCAGGTCATGCGTGCTGATGATCACGACATGACCGGCGCGCGCGAAATCAGTCAACCAGCCCCAAATCGCGCGTTTGCTGGCAACGTCCAGCCCGGCTGTCGGTTCGTCGAGAAGCAGCAGTTTGGGGGAAGCGAGCGTGACGGCGGCGAATTGCGCCCGGCGCGCCCAGCCTCCCGATAGCCGATCGAACCGCGTCCGCAGCACACCGTCCAGCCCATAGCGATCGACCGCCTCTCCGATGGTCGTGCGACGATCATTCAGTCCCAAAACCGCTGCCCGAAAGGCCAGGTTCTCAGCGATCGTAAGCTCCGGATAGAGCGAAAGCCTTTGGCTCATATAGCCGATATCGCGGCGCATCCGGCGATTGGGACGGCTCAGATCATGGCCGAGCACTATGCCGGCGCCGCAGTCAGGACGGAGCAGCCCTGCCAGCATGCGCAGCGTCGTCGTCTTGCCGCCGCCATTGGCGCCGACCAGTCCCAGCATGGCGCCCGCACCGAGCGAGAAGTTCAGGTCGCGCACGACCCAGCGCCGGCCGAAGCGTTTGCCGGCACCAAGCATGCCGACAAGAACATCGGCTCCGTCACCGGGTCTCATGCACGAAGCCCCCGAACATAAATTTTGTGGCTTCGGCGCCGAGGACGACGGTGCGCGTGGCGGGCGCGAGACCCCGAGCGCGAAGCTCGGCCAGCGCAATCCAGATCGCGGCCGAGCCCGTGTTACCAACCCGATCGGCATTCACGAAGAATCGCTCCTTGGGCAAACCGAAATGGGCTGCCAGTTGCTCACCGACCTTGCCGCTTGCCTGATGGGGAATGATCCAGTCCGCGTCCGAAAGCGCAAAACCCCGCGCGACCGATGCTGCCGCTCCGGCTTCGAAAAGTTCCGGCCCGCCACGCAGCACTGCGGCAAAATCATGTTCGAATATGAGCGGGCCGATCGTGCCCGACCCAGGACAATCCGAACCCCCGTGGCGCATCTGGAGTCCAGGTCCGCGGTTCAGGCCAAGCGCGCCGTACCAGCCCGCCCGGATCCGGTCGCTCTGCGATCTCGCCGGACCGAGGATGACGGCACCCGCTCCGTCGCCCATCTGGACCAGATTGACGATCTGTCCCGATTCCCCCTCGACCGTCGTGAGGTCGAGGAACACCGAACCCGTCTCGGACCCGACGATGGCGACCGGCCTCGCGTCCGGACGCGCAAGGAGACCAAAAGCAATCATCAATGCGTTGGCAAATCCCGTGCACGCCTGACGCAGCTCGATATGCGGTCCCTCATAGCCCAGCCGATCCGCGACCAAGGTAACGTTCGCCGGCAGCGGCTGCGCGGGTGTGGCGGTGTGGGCTATCAGATAGCCCAGATCCTCGACCCGAAGATCGGCATCCTTCAGTGCGGATCGCACAGCGTCCGCGGCGAGTTCCGGATTCGTGGCCCCTTCACGAGGACAATCCAGTCTCGAACCCCAGGAGCGACTGACATGGCGTGTCAGGATGCCCAACCGCTCGGCTACGCTGGCCGCCAGAATCCTGCTCCGACCGGAGAGGCCTGTACGAAGAAGCAGTTCGTCCGTATCGACCTGAGGGCCCGGAAGCGCCAGTCCCGTACCAAGGACTGCGACCTCTCCATGTGACATCCATGTCCGCGACAGGGCGGCCGAACTCATGCGCGAAAGAGCCCATCGGGCAACTGGCCTACACCGTCACGCAACCATCGAGGGTCGAATGCAAGCGCCTCGAAGGCGTCGGCAACCTCAGTAAGAAGGGCACCGAGATGCTCGCGCACCGGCATGCCAATATGCCGCAGCTCGCGTTCGCCCGCACGTGCCATGGCCAGCGCGCGGGTAACTCGCACGTGATTGGCTTCATCGCGGGCGATCCGCCGAAGGATCGCGGAAACCGAAGCCTCGGCGGAGAGGGGAGTGCCGGGACGCAAGAGCCTTGGGAGCAGCAGGCAAACAGCCGAATCCAAGGCCGCAATCCGCGCCAGCCGCGTAACGCGATCGCCGCGGCCGAGCTCAATATGGAAGCGACGAATGCGGCTGCGAAGCTCCGCCTGCGGCGGAGGCGGGGGCAGAGCGGCGCTGAGCGAATGTATCAATCGATCGTGGACCTGCTCCTCCTCGGCGATACGATGCAGCGCACCTGCTGCCATCGGATCGGACGTGTGCGTCGCCGCGAGGCCCGCAAAGGCGAGCCCGGCTGCCTCCTCTCCACAGCCCAATATCGGCAGCAGGGTAGAAAGTGCTCTCGCCGCCTCGTCCGCGAGTTCGCAGCGAACCGCGAGCGGCTCGCCGGGCGTGGCGGCCGTGAAGCAACGAGATCGACCAGGCTTTGTCCGCATGACCGGATCGCTCACCATCAACGCATGCGCCGGGAAGCGCTTCGCCACCTACTCGGGCCCGACGTTGCTTCCCGGCTCGAACCGCCCGTCACGCCGCGGACCGCAGGCGCGCGATATCCTGCAGAACCAGATTCTCCTGGATCTTCTCGTCGAGCCTGGACTTCAGGACATCGCCGATGCTGAGGATGCCCACGAGCGCACCATCGCTGAGAATCGGTACGTGGCGGGCGCGGTGATGCGTCATCACAGCCGTGACGTGCATCAGCGCATCATCGGGATGAGCCACCAGCGGCTGACGCACCATCACCTCATGGACCATGTGGCGATGGGCGTCGCCACTCCAGCGCGCGAACGCTGCCGTGATTTCCCGTTCGGAAATCAGGCCGCTCAGCGAGCCTTTCGAATCTTCGACGACCAGCGCACCCACACGCGACGAAACCATCAGGGCGGCGGCGGCGGTAATGGTTGCCGTCTCGATGATTAGCCGAACATCGCCGCCTTTGCTTTTCAGTACATCTCTCACGAGCATGGGAATGACTCTCTGTTTGTGTGACGGCATCATCGCTTCCGATGGACCTGCAGCAAATTTCGGTCGATGAGGCTGCGCGGTTACAGCCCCACGGCGATGATTTTGTGAGCGCAAAGGCATTCCGCCTGTAACTCCAGCGCGCCATTCCCGAACTACCGTGAGGGACAATCTTCCCGTCTCGCGTCCGCAGGCCGTGCTCAGCAGGGAGCCCAATCATGTCTCAACCCATTCTCCAGGACGAGCTGCTGCAACTGGGTCAGCAGGTGCTCGTATTCCAGGGCGGCGGTGCGCTGGGCGCCTATCAGGCCGGGGTCTACGAAGCGCTCCACGGCGCTGGGATCGAAGTGGATTGGGCGATCGGCACGTCGATCGGCGCCATCAACGCAGCCATCATCGCGGGCAACGCTCCCGCCGACCGGGTCGACCGGCTTCGCGCCTTCTGGAAGCGTATCGAATATGGCGGATGCCTCGACGATTTTTTCCCCGGCGAAGTATCAACGACGCTTCGTTATTGGTCGGCGATGGCCACCGGCATCCCGGGCTTCTTCGAGCCTAATATGGCATTGAAGTTCGGCGCGCATGCCCAGATCGAAAGCGAGCACGCCGGCTATTATTCGGTCGAGCCGCTCCGGCAGACGCTCGGCGACCTGGTCGATTTCAACGTCATCAATTCCGGTGTCACCCGTCTGACCGTCGGCGCGTCAAACGTCAGCACCAGCGAGATGGTCTATTTCGACTCTCGGGATGAAGCTCTCGCATTATGCCACATTATGGCATCCGGCGCTCTGCCGCCCGCTTTCCCGCCGGTCCGCATCGGCGGCGACTTTTTCTGGGACGGCGGCGTGCTCTCGAACACTCCGGTCGAGACCGTGTTCGACGACAACCCCCGGCGCGATTCGGTGATCTACTCGGTGCATATCTGGAACTCGGAAGGTCCCCCTCCGCGATCGATGCGCGACGTCATGAACCGCTATAAAGATGTCCAATATTCGAGCCGTTCGGCCAGCCATATCAAGCGCCAGCGGCAGCTCCACCGGCTTCGCCATGTCATTACGGACCTCGCCGACCATCTCAGTGAGGAGGCACGCCGGGATCCTCGCGTTCAGGAGCTGCTGGGCTATGGGTGCAGGACGCGGATGCACGTCATCCGGTTGCTCGCACCGCGACTAGGCTACGAAGATCACAGCAAGGACGTGGATTTCAGCCCTTCAAGCATTCGGCAACGCTGGGAGGCAGGCTATGCGCACACGATGCGCATGCTCGAAGCATCGCCCTGGCGGTCCGACGCAGACCCGATCGAGGGGTTCGTCCTGCACGAGACCATGGGCGGCCAAAGCGTGACCACGGCGGCCGCTCAGGAATGATGCGTGGATGACCCGCGGCGATCGGCGGCCCCAGCTATCGCCGCGCGAATTCGACCCTCAGGAAAAGTGTAGTTCGGGACGACCGTGCTCCACCGTCGCCGTTGCTGCCGTTGATATGGGAGCACCGGGTCGCGATACCTGATCCACCGTCCGGAACGTGGTCTGCCAACGTTGCTGGTCGACGTCGCAGACAAGATAGCCACGCCTGTCGTTGGTGAATTTGAGGAACGGATTCTCACGCTGAATCCGCTCCGTTCCTGTACGCTTATCGGCGCCGTCACCACCCGACGAGATCGAGGTACTGACGAACTCCACGCCGACGGCGTCGCCTCGGCCGTTGTTCCGCCTCAATTCGCCCGCGAAATTCTGGTGCTCGTCGCCGGTTAGCGCCACGACGTTGCCGAGCCCGCCCAGCATCGAGAACACGCGCTCGCGCGGCAGGTTGTACCCGCCCCAACTGTCCATGTTGCGCAGCGGCGCCGGCTCATCCCCGGTACGGCGATCGAGCGGCATCATCATCACCTGCTGCGCGATACCTTTCCAGCGCGCGGCTTTTTCCTTCAGGCTCGCCGCCAGCCATTGCTCCTGCTGGCCGCCCAGGATCTGAGCGTCCGGCGCATCCCAGCCGGGGCAATGCGGCTTGAACCCGTCGCCGCATGGCTGGTCGGTGCGGAATTGCCGTGTATCGAGCAAATGCAGGTCGAGCAGGTTTCCGTAGAGCGCGCGCCGATAGATGTGCATGCCTTCAGGCGTGGGGAATGAGGCGGCCCGGAACGGCATATGCTCATAATAGGCCTGGAAGGCAGCCGCGCGACGCAGACGAAAGATTTCCGGGGGTGTGTTGTTCTGGTCGATATCGCCGACCCAATTGTTCTCGACTTCATGGTCGTCGAACACAGCAAACCAGGGCGCTGCAGCATGCGCCGCCTGAAGATCGGGGTCGAGCTTGTACTGCGCATAGCGCCGCCGATAGTCGTCGAGACTGTAGAGCAATTGCCCCTCGTGCTGGCGCACCGGCGGTCGCGCCGCGCCATCCGCACCGATCCTCACCGGGCTGCCCGCGCCTTCGTAGATATAGTCGCCATAGTGAAAGACGAAATCGACCGGCTCGTGCGCCATATGGCCATAGGCGGTGTAGAAACCCTGCTCGTAGTTCTGGCAGCCGACCACGGCAAACCGAGCCCGGTCGAGCACGGCGCCGCGCGCCGGCAGTGTCGCGGCACGCCCGCGCGCTGATCGCTCGCGCCCGATCCGGAAGCGATACCAATAAGGCCGCGCCGGCTGCAGGCCGGTCACCTCCACATGTACCGAATGCGCGAGCTCGGGCCTCGCGATCGCCGTTCCCTGCGCGACGATCGTCTGGAAACGCTCATCGCTCGCGACTTCCCAATCGACGGTCATCGGCACCATCGGCATGCCGCCATGTTCGGCCAGCGGCTCGGGAATAAGGCGCGTCCAGATCACGAAGCCATCGGGCGATGAATCGCCTGACGCCACACCCAGCCGGAACGGGTAGGACGTGAAAATCTGTTGCGCACGAAGGATCGCTGGCGCGCCGATCACGGTTCCCACCGCAGCCGCGCCCCACAGCATCTGTCTGCGAGAAATGTCGTTCATAGAGTCACCATTTCCTGTTGACCCGACGCCCGCTGGCGGGTGCCGGCGTGCTGTTCACTTCGTTGCGTTGCTGAAAAGCTGGTTGAGATAGGCAGCCAGCCGGACGCCTCCCTTTTCCAGCTGTTCGTCCAGCACGGCCTTGTTGTCGAAGGCATAGCGGTATGAGATCTCCGGGGTTTCGGGATAGAGTCGGTCGCGGATCGCCGCGCCTTCGGCAATCCAGACCGCCGGGTCGGTGCTGCTCCACTGTTGCCGCTGGGCAGGCGTGATCTTGGCGCTCAGCCAGCTCGCCCATTCGGAAAAGGAAAGCTGCTCCTGGTCGATCAGTCCCGAATCCCACAAGGCGTGAAGATTGGTATCGCGGCCGCCGAACCGGACGTGGATATCGTTCCCACCCCGATCGAGGCCATTATTCACATGAAGCGGCTGATGAAGATCGCCGACGATATGGATGATGAACCTGAGCGCCAATTGCTTGTCGGCGACCGAGGCACGGGGATCGCGCACCGTTGCCGAAAACTGCTTGAGCGCGGTCACCGCGTCGCCCTGCTGCGGTGGGCCGACCTCGGCGTAGGTCTTGCCCTTGGGGACCGTGACTATGTGATAGGCGCCCGCAACCTTCTGCCAGAATTCATCCGGGCTGGCGCGCATGAAGTCAGGCCAGGTCGATGCCTCCTCGACCGTTTCGCTACCGAGGATCGCCGTGATGCCTGCCTTCGCGTTCGGCGTCAGATATCGATCCGCGATCGCGCCCACGACGCGGTGACCGGTCTTGCCCCAAGCGAACGCGGCCGAGGGCATGAGCCCCACAGCAGCCAGCAGGAGGCAGGCGATCGCGGAGGTGGCGTGCCGCTTCAGCATTGTGTTGATACGCAATTCGAATGTCCTTTCCCGTGCGAAGCGGCCCACGGCGCAAGTGCCGAGGGCGGCCCGGTCTCTATCGATCAAAAGCTCATCCGGACGCCGACGCGGATTGTGTACAGCGATCCCCCAAGGCTGATATTGCGGTCGCTGGGCTCAATATATTGCGAGTAGCGATATTGCGCGCAGGCCTGAGACGTCTGGTTGGTGATATTGGCCGGCGCCGCGGTGCCGGTCGCAACAGGCTGGCTTAGGCACGATACCCGCACCACCGCCAGCGATGACCCTTGGGTGTAGAGCACGCCCCAGCGCGGATTGATCAAGTTGAGCACATTCTCGACGTCGCCAAACAACGTGATCCGCGATTTGCCGAGGAAGGTCGGGATCTGCTGCGCAATATGAAGATCGAGCCGCGTGCTGGCTTGGCCCCGCGAAATGTTCTTGCCGGCGATCTGGCCACGGAAATCCTTGAGCGCGGTCCGGTTGATCAGCGAGTCCAGCGATGCTTGGGTGGCGGCGCTGTCGTAGCTCACCCTGGGATCACTGGGTCCCGTCGGCACGTAGAGCAGATAGCGATTGTTTCCTCCGATCGTCCCGAAGACTGGGGAGCGGGTCTGGCCGGAATTGTCCTGGAAGGTATAGCTGTACGGTGTGCCGGCCTTGGTCTCGCCATAAAGGCTGATCGACGTCAGATAATCCCCGAAGAAGGCGTGCTCGTAGACGGCATTATACTTGAACTGCCATTTCACCTGGTTATCGGCGGGCCCAAGCGCCGCGACGTTCGGGTCACCGTAGACCGAGCTGTTATAGTTCGACAGTGCCACCGTCGCACCCGACGACGAACGCTCGGTGATATCCGACAACGTGTAACTACCGCTCAGCGACAAGCCGTTCGACCAGGATTTGTCGATGTGGATCACGCCCACGTGACTGCGACCGGCGCCGGTGTTGAAGATCACGAAGTCGCCGCTACCGCTGTCCTGAACACCCGGAGAGACGCTGTAGCGCGGGCGCCCGTCGGGCAATGTTCCGGTCTGCGCCAACCGCACGTCCTCGAACAGGACCTGGCTGCGCTGCTTGCTGAAGAGATAGTTGAGCCCGATATTCCAGCCGTCGCCGAGCGGGCCAAGATTAAGCTTGTAGTCGACGGACAGTGTCGCGCGCCAAACCGAGGGAATGCGGAAGTTCGGCACGATCGCGTCGGTTTCGGCCGCCTGAAGCGATGCGATGTTGGTCTGGAGATAGCTGAGGAGCGCCGGATTGAACGATGTGCCAGTGACCCCCCTGACTGCCGCATCACCCACAGCATTGGGGATTCCGTTGGTATAGCGGTTGGCCGTGCTCTGGTTGTTGTTCAAATTGACGTTCACGGTGTTGGTCAGGATGCCCGACTGAGCAAAGCTGTTCTCGAGATAGACCGTGGGAGGAACGCCCGCGAAGATTCCGCCGGCCCCTCGGAGCTTCAAGCGTTGGGTCGGCTTCCAATCAAAGCCGATGCGAGGTTGGAAAATTCCTCGACCGGCAAGCGTGCCGGTGTTGGAATAACCGTAGCGATTGATGAAATTCTGGTTGGTGACGGGGCGGCCGACCGTGTCGAACAAGTCGTAGCGCCCGCCATAGGTCAGGTTCAAGTTGGGCGTGACGGCCCATGTGTCCTGCAGTCCGAACGTGTAGTTGACATCGATGAAGTCATTGACCGCGTCAGCCGGATCGCCCGAAACCGGGCGCTGCAGGGTCAGCGACGACGCGTTGCCATCGATGAAATCCTGGACGGTGTCGAAGTTATAGGCGCCTGTGCCGTAGCGCAGGATTTCATTCCGGTTGCGGTAGCGATCATAGGACGCGATCAGCTTGATGTTATGGTTGGCAAGCTTCAGGCGCGCGGTGAAAGATGCCTGATAGGTATCCGCGAAGAAGGTGTTGACCTGCCGGTTGATATCTGGCCCGAAAACGATGCGCGGCACTCCTGGCGTGCAAGCCGTAATGGTCGAGGTGTTGGCGCCGCCCAGCCCGTTGGTCGCCGAATTCGGATCAAGGCATACAGTGAACTGCGCGAAATTGCGGCCGTTGAGCGGCGTCTGGCCCCGCACCGAACTGAGATAGCCGGCCCGGATTTCGGTCGAGAACTGGCTGCTCCAGTCGCTGTTGAGCTGAATCTGGCCTGAGCGCTGGAGTTCGGTTAGCAGATAGGCATTCGAGGAAAGACCGATCGATGGCGACGACGTGCTCGTGCTGGTGTTCTGAGTGTTGACGACGGAATCATACGCGTTGGTGTAGGTGAGGAAGAGCTTCTGCCGGTCGCTGATGTTCCAGTCGATCCGACCGACAATCTTCTCGTCGACCTCGGGGCGCTCGCTGATCGCGCCGCCCGGATCGAACTTATAGTTCGCTTTGGCGATGTCCTGGATTTGCGTGATTTGCGCGCTCGTCAGATTGGGGATCGGGCTCGCAAAGCCCTGGTCACCGGGTCCGGAGGAATTGGGCTGGCCTTGGGTCGTACGCTCGCCCGTGACCTGGAAGAACAGCTTGTCCTTGATGATCGGGCCCGACAGGCTGAGACCATAAGTCTGGCTGTTGTTCTGGCGGCTGACGGTTCGGTCGGCCACCCGCTTCGATGTGAGACCGGGCGTATTGATGCTCCAGAAGCCCGTGCCCTGGAAGCGGTTGGTTCCGGGTCGCAACGTGATATCGACCGCGCCGCCCGTGAAATTGCCCTGGCTGATATCGACAGGCGCCACACTGACGGCAACCTGCTCGATTGCGTCCAAGGGGATGGGACCGCGCCGGGTAGGGCTGGCGTCGTTGTTCAGCCCGAAGCGGTCGTTGATATTGACGCCGTTGACGTTGAAGGCATTGAAGCGGGTGTTGGTGCCGGCGAACGTAACCGTGCCGGAATTGAAGTCGTAATTGGCAAACGGATCGCGCCGCTCGACCTCACGCACGTCGCGATTCACGGACGCAATGTTGCGAATCTGCTCGGCTGTGACGATCGTTTGCGGGTCCTGCGAACTGGCGGCGCCGCGGAGCCTTCCGGCGGTAACGACGATGTCCGAGCTAGCCCCTATCTCAACCGACAGATCATATGGTTGACCGATGGCAGTGTAGATGTCGGTGACCGTCGACGAAGCGCTCTTCGTGCTCGCGACGAGCTTGAAGGGGCCGCCGGAGCGCAAACCGGCGAGCTGAAAGCTCCCATCGGTTGCCGTCGTCGTGGTAGAAACGGAACCAGACGGCAGATGAGTTACGATGACGGTCGCGCCGCCTACGGGCTGACCTTCATCCGTGATCGTACCGCGAATAATTGCAGTCGTTTCTTGGGCATAGGCACAAGTCGGGATAACGAGTGCAGCCATAGACGCTGCACACAGCCAGTTAATTCGCATGATTCCCCCAAGCGATTTCAATAGATGTTGCGGAAGATGTCTTGAGGTAGGCCGGTATGGTTCGATTATGTCATCCGGATTACGAATCCATGCGATCAGGAACGTCGGTAAAGTTTTGGATTATTTTGAACGTGCATGGACGAATATCCGTGCTTCGACACGAATCCATTGGCCCGGCACTTTTACCTCTGGATACGGAGCCATCGCGTCCGTTCGCCTAAGGTCTGCCCACCGGCCGATGCTACCTTTCGTCCGTCTCTGTGCCTAAGCGTCCACATTTCGCGTGAGGGTCAAAATCGTCTGGACCGAGAGACGCAAAAGTGCGCATCGCCTAGGTGTGAATCGGAACGGTATTGCCTTCGATCAGATCCTGGCCGCGCTCACAGTCGAGGTAAACGAAGTTTCGTTTTGCGAAGTCGCCTCAGAGACTGCGATCGCGATCGAACCTGAAAATGTCATCGAAGTTCATTTCGTGCTGGCGGGTACTCTGTTCGTCAACACGCCGGCAGGGCGGTCGGAGGTTCCAGCGGGCGGCATCGTTGCCGTGCCTCCCGGGGTCTATCACCAGATGGCCAGCGCGCCGGGACCAGAGCGCGTATACCGCTCCGTCGATATCTGTACTGTTCGCCCGAACGGAATGTTCACCTTGGATGCCGCTGGCGAGGATCCGGCCGAGGTTCGCATCGTCTGTGGACATATTCGCGCGGACGTCAGTGGATCGTTCGGACCCCTGCAAGGCATGCACAAGCCGCTCTGTTCAAATCTGCAAGGCGACCCGATCATTCGGGCAGCATTCGAGACAATGTTGCGCGAAGTCAGCAGCGTGGAACTGGGCAGTCGGGCGCTAATCGCCGCGCTGATGAAAGCGTGTCTCGTGCTAGCCCTGCGGCAGCACGCGAGCGTCCACGGGATCGAAAGGACGCTGCCAGGACTGTTCGAGCACCCGTCGCTCGCGCGTGCGGTGGCGAACGTGCTCGAGAATCCTGCCGCCCCACATTCATTAGTCAGCCTGGCAAGGGAGAGCGGCATGAGTCGATCGAAATTCGCCAAGGTTTTCGCCGAAATGCTCGACACAACCCCCATGGAGTTTGTCTCACGCACTCGGCTCACGCGCGGTCGCGAACTGCTTCTTTCGACGACCCTGCCCATCTCCGATATCGCGACAATGGTTGGATATGCGAGCCGCAGTTACTTCAGCAGGGCATTCAGGGCTGCGTTCGACGTCGATCCCTCGACGCTTCGTCGGAGCATGACGGAAATGCATTCAGAACGCCCTTTGCAAGACGCCTAGGTCTCTGAGCGCGCGTGCGAGGTATCCGAGTCAATATGTTGGCCTGAGCGCGGGAAGCCGACCGCAGCAGCGACCAGCTCCCCGCAAACGGTCATTTATGCATCGACCTCTGCGCGATAGCGGGATGCCACCACATTTCGGGAAAGGTTCGGAAGGAGTGCACCACGCGCCTGATCGAAAGCGAGCCACTGACCCTCGTCTTCAGTAAGCGCCGACGGAAGACGGCGTTGACGCGGCGTCAGGTTGCCGCGCAGCAGCGCTTGTACTTTTTGCCCGAGCCGCAGGGGCATTGCTCGTTGCGACCTGTTTTGGCGGTCTGCATGGCGCGGAGCGCGAGTTTCTTATTCTCGCGCATGAGCGCGAGCTTGCGCATTCCGACGAGCGCGCGGGGTATGAGTGCGGCGTGCTCGTCGCGGATTGCGTTGGCGTCGTCGCGTTCATCGAATGGCTCGCCGATGTCCATGAAGCCTGTGAACAGGGCAACGAACGTGGCAGTTCGTTCATCCTCGGCGATGGCCGACCAGTAATCCGGCGCCAGCTTCATGGCGCTCCAGAAGCCCCTGACCCAAGTCCTGACCTTGCCGTGGTCTGGCTTCTGACCCGGCTCGCAGAAGGCGGGGGAGAAGCCTGGCCAGCCTTTGGCGAAGCTTGCCTCGATAGCCTTGCGATGGGCCAGGACCGTAACAAGGCCCTGTTCGATCCGGGCAGTATCGACCGCAGACCGTTCTCGCCACAGACCCATGACCCACTGCGCGGTTTCCAGATGCGGCGTGACCAGCACGCCGGTGAGGTAGCCGTCCATTTCGAGCGGCGGCAGGAGGTCGGGGTCGCGGACCAGCGGCAGTGGGATGGCGGGGTGCGGTGTTGCGGTAGTCATGCCGCCAGGGCAGTATCGCGGGCTGCTTGCCAGCGCCATGGCAGGAGTTCGTCAATCCGGTTGATCGGATGGCTCCCGATCCGCTCGATCACATCGGTGAGCCAAGCCTCCGGTTCGACGCCATTCAGTTTGCAGGTTTCGACCAGCGAGTAGAACAGCGCTGAGGCGTGCCCGCCCTTGATCGAGCCAACGAACATCCAGTTGCGGCGCCCCAAGGCAACTCCGCGCAAGGCGTTCTCGACCAGGTTGTTGCTGACTTCGAGTTGGCCATCATCGCAATAGCGGACCATGGCAGCCCACCGGTTCAGCGGATAGCGACATGCTCTGGCCAAGGCGCTGTCAGATGACAGTCCCTGTTCCATGGTCTCCAGCCAGCTTCGCAGCGACGCAAGTTTGGGTAAGGCGCGTTCCTGCCTGACCCGTCGTCTCTGGTCCGGCGGCGCGCCCTTGATCTCGCGCTCGATCGCAAAGAGCTCCGCGATCCTGACCACGGCTTCGGCCGCGACCGGTGACGGGGTCTTGTCGAGTACGTCGGTAAACTTGCGCCGCGCATGGGCCCAGCAGCCAACCTCGACAACATCGCGTGGTGCCTTGGTCTTCGGGTCCCGGTAGAGCGCGTTGTACCCCGCAAAGCCGTCCGCCTGCAGATAGCCGCGGTAATTGGCGAGGTGCGCGGCCGGATGATGACCGCCGCGATCGGCACTGAAGCGGTAGGCCACAGCCGGCGGCTCCATGTCGCCGCTAGACCAGCCATGGCGCAGATAGACCCAGAATCGTGCGATGGCACTGCCATTCCCGTTGCCTAGCAAGGTGACCGGCGTGTCATCGCCATGGATCTTCGGCGCTTCCAGGATGTACGCCAGTAGCCGCTCGCCCAGCGGCGCCATCAGCCAGGCGAGCTTGCGGGCCCATCGGCTCATCACGTCGCGATCGATGTCGATACCCTGCCGGCGCAGGATCACCGATTGCCGATTCCATGGCACGTGATCGACGAAGCGGCTTACCATCAGATGCGCCAGCAGCGCACTGCTGGCCATGACCCTGGGCAGCGGCAGATCGATCGCGGGGGCTTGGCGGATTTGCTCGCACACCCGGCAGGCAATGCGCGGACGCATATGCCGGATCACGCGGAAGCGCGCGGGGATATAGTCCAGCACTTCGGTGACGTCCTCGCCGATCTGCGTCTGCTGACCAATACAGCCCGGCGAGCATGTCTCCGGCCGATGCTCCACCACCTGGCGCGGCACATGTTCCGGGATCGGCGCCCTGACCCCAGCTTTACGCGGTGCCGGCTGCCGCACCTCGCCAAGTGATCCCGCGTCATCGTTGGCGGCAACAGGCGTGTCGATTTCGTCGAACATCAGCCGCAATTGGGCGATGTCCATCTTCTCGGAGCTGCGGCCGAACTGGACGCGCAGCAACCGCGCCAGGCGATGCTCGAGCTTCTCGATCGTGAGGCTCTGGGTGGTGACGACCGCCTTGGCGGCATTCAGCGCAGCGCGCTCCTGCTCGAGCACTTCGGCCATTTCCCGCAGCATCCGCTGCAGGAGAACCGGGTCGGAAGGAAGGCGATCAAGCTCGAACCGCATGGCCATTTTCATAGCCGATGTGAGGGCAAAACCCCAGTAAAATCCCGGTTTTCCGAAGGTTTTATTGCTACGCCAAGCTCGGCGCCGCCACCTCGTCGTGAACGATTGCCTGCTTCCAGTTCAGGCCCTCGATCAGCATCGCCATCTGTGCAGCCGACAGTCGCACCGCGCCTTCGCTCGCTCTGGGCCACACAAACTTTCCGCGCTCCAAGCGCTTGGCGTACAGGCACAAGCCCGATCCATCCCATACCAACGCCTTCAGGCGATTCCCGCGCTTGCCTCGGAACAGGAACACCGCGCCCGAGAACGGGTCGAGCCGAAGGATGTTGCGGACCTGCGCCGATAACCCATCAAAGCCCTTGCGCATGTCACACGGCGCCAGCGACAGGTAGATCTTCGCTGATGGCGGCAAAGTCAGGCTCAAAGCTCGAACTCCCCGACGAGTTCGAGCACCATCTTCAGCGCACCGCGATCAACCAGGCTGTCGACCGACACCGTAAATCCGCCCCGGGCGCGGATATCGATCCGGCCTTGCGGGAGCGATGACACCTTCGGCGCATCGGGGACCAGTTCGACCGGCACGAACCCGGCCATCGCCCCGCGTAAAAGCTGCCGCCGCCAGGTGTAAACCTGACCGGTCCCAATTCCGTGCCGACGAGCCACTGCCGCCATGATCGCCCCCGGCTCGGTCGTCTCCTTCAGGATCGCCAGCTTCTCTTCATCACTCCAGCGGCGCCGGCGTTCCACTCGAACGAGCACCGCACCATCGTGCCGACCGCTCATACGAGGCTCGTTTGACTGCTCGATATCCACTCGCAAGGCCTCCTGTCGCCTCGCGAACTCCATCACCGCCAAGAAACTGACAAGGCCGGGCTCCGTCGGCGCTTACCGTCTTCAAGCGGCGGGATCGTAACACTCTCACGGCGATCGAACCCAACGAGCGCGGCATCGACCAGGTCGTCGACCTCCATCACCATTTCGATCGGCAGCGCTTCCACAGGCGTTCCCGAATTCTCCCAGATTTCCGTGCGGGTCGCACCGGGAAGGACCGCCTGCACATAGACGCCGCTGTCGGCCAGAAGAGTGCTCAGCGAGCGCGACAGATGCAGATTGAACGCCTTGGTCGCGCTGTAGGTGCCGTCGAACAGCTCAGGCGCGAGCGCGAGAACCGAAGCGATATTGATGATCGAGCCCGAGCCGCGCGCCTTGAATGCCTTGGCCGCGGCGGAAGCCAGCACGGTCGTTGCAGTGACATTGAGTGCGATCAGCTTCTCGAACGCCGGAGCATCATTGTCGAGAATACCACCCTTCAAGGCGACGCCCGCGTTGTTGAGGAAGAGGGTGATCGAGGCATCGGTTGCCAGAAGCTTCTCGATCCGGCTGAGATCGTCGCCATCGGTCAAATCAGCGACCAGGACCTCGATCGTACGGCCGGTTTCGGCGCGGAGCTTTTCGGCGAGCGTGTCCAGCCGCTGCTTGTTGCGTGCGACGAGGATGAGGTCGTAGCCGCGGCGCGCCAGACGATCCGCATAGGTTGCGCCGATGCCCGACGACGCACCCGTGATGAGGGCCGTTCCAGGGGTAGAATCACTCATTGTCCATATCTCCTGCGGCCCGGGGGTGAGCCACTTGCGTTTTAATAGTGAGTCACTATCATATTGCAATGGACAAGAAGATGCAGACCGAGAACAATTGTTGCCCGCTGGTGCGTGGGCTGTCGAAGGTAGGAGACGCCTGGAGCATGTTGATCCTTCGCGACGTTGCGACGGGGCTTGCCCGCTTCGATCAAATCCGGGTCAATCTGAACATCGCCCCGAATATCCTTACTCAGCGGCTTCGATCGCTGACGGAAGCCGGCCTGCTTGCAAAGCGTCGATACAATGACCGCCCACCGCGCGACGAATATGTCCTGACGGACGCTGGCAGAGACTTTTTGCCGGTCCTGTACGTGATCGGGGAATGGGGCCAGCGTCATAACGGGGAGGGCGCTGTGTCGCGCCTGACGGATATGGAGACCGGGCAACCGGTCGAACCAGTCGTGATCGATGGTCGAACCGGTGCCCCGCTGGCAAACCGCCCCTTGAAGCTCGTTGCACCGGATGATGCGGAGATCGACAATCACAGTTGACCTGCGACCTTCGCCGGACAGCAGCGAGTATGATCGCCGCCGGTAGGAGTCTCACAACGCCATGCCCGCGATCTGGGCATCGATCGCCGTCAGGTGGCCGGTCTTGATCCAGACCGTGCAGCCGGCACAGCCAGCGATCGCATCGAAGTCTTGCCCCGGCGGAAGACGCAGCCAGGATTCCGCCTCGAGCAGATCGCCTTCCTCGCTCAAGGTCCCGTCGAGGACCAGCAACTCCAGGCCGGCTGGATTTTCGATCCGAACCGGCGTCAGCGCATCCCAGCTCTCGAGCCGGACGACTTCGTCACCGAAGCTGTGCAACGGCACCGCCGCCACGCCCGAACGATCGGCGACAGCAGCATAACGGATCAAATCGGGGGAAACGCGGACGTGCGTCTGGTCGGCCGGATCGAACTGCCAAAGCTTGACGAAGATGGTGCAACCATCATCCGAGTAAGGCGTGTGCCGCGAGCCGCGAGGATTGCGGACATAGGACCCTGCCGGGAAGTCGCCATGTTCATCCGAAAAGACGCCGTCGAGCACCACGAACTCCTCACCGCCGCCATGGGTATGCGCGGAGAAGTAGGATTGTGGCGCATAGCGTACGATCGTGGTCGCGCGAGCAACCTCGCCGCCGACCCGGTCGAGCATGCGGCGATCGACGCCCGCCATCGGCGACGGCACCCAGGGCTCTTCGGCCGAATGAACCAGAACCCGCTGCGAGAAATCGGCATTCACTTCCATCGTCATATCCTTCCTTGAACCGTCGATCAGAGCTGGAGAGACACCGCGCTGCTCCCTTTTGCGGGGACGGCGCAGCAGATGAGCGCTTCGTCGGCACCCACCTCAGCGCCGGTCTTGCGGGTGTGCGCGATCGTGCCGGCCAGCACGCGCGTCCGGCACGTTCCGCAGGTCCCTGACCGACAGCCGAATTCGGGTGACAGGCCCAACGCTTCGGCGAGATCGAGCAGGCTTCCCTTGCCGGGCAGCCAGGTCGAGGCCGATCCGGCGGCTGCGAAAGTGATCTCCACCGGCTCTTCTGCGGGCGCCGCCCCGGGCATCTCCGGAGCCGCCGCCGCATCTGGTGTGCGTGTCATCGCAGCCGGCCCGAACGCCTCGGCATGGATGCGGCTGTCGGCGATATTCATCGCGCGTAGCCCGTCATAGAGGTCCTGCATGAAGGCCGACGGACCGCAAAGGTAGAAATCGAAGTCGTCGAACGGCAGCACAGCGCGGAGCAGGTCCATGTCGATCCGTCCGTGATGGTCAAAGTCACGGCCCGACGATGCGCTATCGGTCCTGCTCAGTACGCGCACGGCCCGGATCGTGCCCTGGCTCGCCCGCACGAGCGCCGAAATTTCATTGGCGAAGGCGCGTTCGGCGGCGGTCCGCGCCGAATAGATGATCCAGGCCCGGCGCAGCTTGCGCGTGCGCGCGCCCTCAAGGAGTAGATGCCGCGCCATCGCGAGGATCGGCGTGATACCGATACCCGCGGCCAGGAGCACGGCGGGGCGGGGCTCCGCAGCATCGACGGTAAAGGCGCCGGCCGGGGCGCGGGCCTCGATCAGTTCGCCAGCGACAAGGCCGTGCAGATGGCCCGAAACCGTGCCGTCGCGCTTGACGCTGATCCGGTAGAGCTGGTCGCCCGGCGCCGACGAGAGTGTATAGGTGCGGATGAGCGGTTTTGCGTGGCCGGGAATGCTCACGCGGATCGGCAGATGCTGCCCCGCCAGCGGTGCGATCAGCCCGGCGCCGTCGGTCGGCTCCAGATGGAAGGAACGGACGACGCTGCTCTCCTCGACAATGCGCGCGATACGCAGTCGCCGCCATGTCTGGCCCAACTGGGCAGCCTCGAGTTTCGCTTGTGCATCCGCCCAGGTGCCGGTGGCGGCAAGGTTGGGCGACCAGGGATTCTCCTCGAATTGCCACGTGAGCGGCAAACCGGCGCGCCGGCGAACGATCGCACGCGGACGCACCCGCCATAGCCGTTCGGCGCCGGTGAATGCCGCGATCTCGGGCGAATCCAGCACGACCTCGGCGTCACCGCTCATCTGGAGCAGGTCGCCGGTCGACCAATCGATGAAAACGAGGCCCGCCTTCCCGGTTTCGCGGATATTGCCCAGCGTGTTGAAGAACTGGTTGCCGGCGAAATCCGGGACGGTGATGACACCATCCTCATCCACCCGGACGAAGCCGGGGCGGCCGCCGCGATGCGATACGTCGACCCGGCGCCCTTTCGGCGTGTCGACGAAGCTCGCGACATAGAAACTATCGGCGGTCGCGATCGTCGCGCGCGCTCCCTCATCGAGGGCAGGCAGCATCTGAGGCGCTGAAGCCGACACCATCCCGGGATCCCGCGTGTAGCTGGGGGAGCGGCGCTGGATATATTGGGGGCAATTGCCGAAGGATTCGTCGATCGCGATCAGGAACCCGTCATCCTCGGCCCGCTCGATGCGACCATTGAGGCGATTGCGCCGTCGCGTCGCCGGCTCAATCCCGATCATTGCAACCGCCTCGCCGACCTTGAACCCCGCGCTGGCGGGATCGCCGGCATCGACGATGGCCGCCACACGGAGATGCCCGGGGTCTCTGGCACTCAGGAAACCGGGCAATCCAGCCCGAGGTGACGCCCAGACCAACCCGTCGGGATCGACCGCGCCGAACACCGCGAAGGGCAATTGCGCGTAAAAGCGGCGATGCTGGTCGACCAGGTGATCGCGGATGAACTGGCGGCCCATGACCGCCATATCGGCGACGACACCGACCGTCTCCTGCAGGGCGATCTCGCCTGCGTGCCACGGAGACGCTTCGTCGATATCCGGATCTTCCTGCATCGCCTTGATCTCCATGGGGCGGGGCGGCCGTCGGGGAGGGGGAGGGAAACGGCGCGCCCCGCCGTCCGGCATCAGGCTTCGAGGCCGGCCGGTGTCTTCTGGAAGGGAACGAAACGGGGCAGCGCCTCGACCCGTGCAAGCCATGCCCGCGTCAACGGATAGGGGCTCAGATCGACATTTCCCTCCGGCGCGCGCGCCACATAGCTATAGAGAGCGATATCGGCGATCGTCGGGAGGGGCGTGCCAGCAAGCCAGGTGCGTGCCGCCAGCGTCGTCTCCACGACCTTCAGCGTGTCATGGGCCCGGTGGATCACCTCGTCAGGATCGAACGGCGCATCGAACACCGTGATCAGCCGCGCGGCGCAGGCGCCATAAGCGATCTTGCCGGCGGCAACCGATAACCAGCGCTGGATCTCGACCTCGGTCGCCAGATCCCTGGGCAGCCAGGAGGTCGTGTTGGTGATCCGCGCCAAATAGATAAGGATCGCATTGGAGTCGGCGACTACCGTTTCTCCATCCACCAGCACCGGGATCTCGCCGAATGGGCTCATCGCCAGGAAATCGGGGGTCTTGTGCGCGCGGGCGGCCAGATCAACCTCGACCAGTTCATGCTCGATGACGAGCAGCGAAAGGGCGAGCCGTGCGCGGTGCGAATGGCCGGACAGGGGATGGTAGTAGAGCTTCACGCCGATCTCCAGGTACGAGGGGGAAAGGGGTAGCCCCGTGGCAGGGGAGAACCACGGGGCCAGGGGAACGGGCAGGGATCAGGCTGCCTCAGCCGCCGTCACGACGGGGAAGTCGATGTCGGTGTGCAGCGCGTTGTTCAGGTAGTTGGTGAAGACGTTGACCGCGACCAGCGCGATGATCTCGACCACCTGGGCGTCGGTGAAGCCGGCGAGGCGTACTTCGGCCACATCGGCATCCGAGACCTTGCCACGGGCGTCGACGACGGTCCGGGCGAACTTGACCGCTGCGGCTGCCTTGGCGTCGCCCGACTGGCCGCGACGGTTGAGAGCGATCTCGGCTTCGTCGATCTTGGCCAGGTTCAGGCCCAGATAGGTGTGCGCCGACAGGCAATAGTCGCAGCCATTGGCCTGAGCGACGGCGAGCGCGATCCGCTCACGGGTCTTGACGTCCAGCGCCTTGCCGAGCGCGCCATTGAAGCCGAGGAAGCCCTCGAGCGCGGCCGGGCTGGTGCCGATCAGGCGGAACAGGTTGGGAATGACGCCGAGCTGGGCGCCGACCGCATCGAGCAGCGGCTGCGAGGCGGCGGGGGCTTCGTCACGCGACGGGATGGTAACACGAGCCATTGAAAATCTCCTTGGTAGGGCGGTTCGGGGCCGGTCATCGCCGGTGACACCTATTTCGCACCAATCGCGACCAGCGATAATGGAGATAGTCGGCAGATCATTATTGCGGATTTCGCGGCAATCCTACCGTCATGCGATCGCCGGTCTCGACGCGCCTTGCGATGTTCGAACCGATGTAACCGCTGTCCCACCGCAGCCGAATCTCCCTGCGAGAGATTAGGGAGAAATGTCGTGAAAGCCGTACATCTGGTTTGGGCCGCAACCGCCGCCCTCGCGATTGGAACAATGGCCTGGGCTACCCAGCCAACAGCGCAGGCCCCGTTGCCTCGCGGTCCAGTCGTGGTCGAGCTGTTCCAGAGCCAGGGATGCTCCGATTGCCCGCCAGCTCAGCTCAACCTGAATCAACTGGCTGACCAACCCGATGTGCTCGCACTGTCTTTCGGCGTGACCTATTGGGATTATCTGGGATGGAAAGACAGCTTCGCATCACCCCAATTCACCCAGCGCCAGCGTGACTATTCAGACCGCAACAACGGGATCGGCGTCGCGACGCCGCAATATTGGATCAACGGCCGCCAAACTGTGCTGGGCGCAAATCCCACCCGCGTCGCCCAGGTGATCGGCCAGGGCGGCCCGTCGGGCGGTCCGGCGCTGACGGTGACCGGAGCGTCCTTGAACCTCGGAGCAGGCACCGCGCCATCGGGCGGTGCCGATGTCCTGCTCGTCCGCTATGATCCGCGTACCGTGCAAGTGGCGATCCGCGCCGGCGAGAATGGAGGGCGCACCATTCCCCACCGCGACATCGTTCGTCAGCTGGTCCGGATCGGCCGCTGGAATGGCCGTGCCCAGACCATCCCGCTGCCGAGCGAAAATGCCGGCGGGCTGAGAAGCGCCATCCTCGTTCAGGCGGGCGCCGGAGGGCCGATCCTCGCGGCGGCAAAAATCTGACGCGGCCGAACATCGCGGTGAGAGGCCCACCAACTCAGGGAACGGTCTTTTCTGATCGGATCTTTTGCCTCAGCTGAGCACGCTGTTTGCGGAACAATCCTCCGCGCATTAATTAGCAGTTCTGTTGAATTCTCAAACGGGACAAGCCGATGCTGCGCCAGGATCAATTCGATGGGCTGGTCGCGTTTGTGACAGTTACCCAGCAAGGCGGCTTTTCCGCAGCCGCCGTTCGGCTTGGCGTTTCAGCCTCGGCAATCAGCCAGGCTATCCGCACTCTCGAGGAGCGTCTGGGCGTTCCGCTGTTCAATCGCACAACCCGCAGCGTAAGCCTCACCGAGATCGGTCAGCACTATTACGAGCGGGTTTTGCCGTGCGTGCGCGAACTTGCCGAAGCCAATGAAGAACTCGGCCATGAAACCGAACGGGTCGGTGGCCTGTTGCGGCTCAACGTCCCGCGAGCCGGCTATCTGATCGCGATCCAGCCCATATTGCGACGTTTTCTCGACGCCTATCCCGACGTCTCAATCGAGTTGGTACTCGACAATACTTTGGTCGACATCGTCGGCAGGGGGTCCGATGCCGGTATCCGCTTCGGTGACCTGATCGAAAAGGACATGATCGCCGTGCGGATCGGGCCACCGATCGAGGCCTTCATGATTGCCTCGCCCGACTATATCGCCCGCTATGGATTGCCCGGGACGCCCCAGGATCTCTCAAGCCATGACTGCATCCGATTCCGTCATGTAACTACGGGCCAGATCGAGCGATGGGAATTCACCAAAGATGGCGAAACCTTCGAACTGTCGCCGTCCGGACGCCTGATCATCAACGACTCCGAAGCGCTGGTGCAAAGCGCACTCGACGGGCTCGGCATCGCCTATATGATCAACGGCTATATTGAGCGCTTCATCGAGAATGGCAGCCTGATCCGCGTGCTCACCGACTGGAGCCCGCAGTTCGACGATCTCCATCTCTATTATGCCAATCGGCGCCGTGTACCGGCCAAGCTCCGCGCCCTGATCGACTTCTTGCGCGCCGAACAAACCCCGAGTGCTTCAGCCGATCTGCTCTTGCCCCCTACGAGCGCTGCATCCTGACGAGCGCGCGCGGTCATCTGCGCAATTCGCGCCCGGCACCCCAGGCCCGGCGCGAATGCTGGATCGATATCATATGCTCGATCGTGAAATCCCCGATCACACCGTGCGCGCCGAAGCGGCCGAGACAGGAACGCTTCCCGCCGCCGACCGGCATGTCGGGTCATCCCAAGACCTCCTCGATCAATCGGGGAAATCGGTGGAAAGCGCCACGTCCTTCCAGGCGTCGAACTCGCCCCGAAGCATCGTGAGCTTCTCGCCGACCAGCCGGCTGGCATCCGAGCCGAGTAGCAGGTGCACGGGCGGGTCCTTCGCCTCGACCAAATCCAGGATAACAGCGGCAGCGCGGGCAGGGTCCCCCTTCTGCTTGCCGCTATAGCTCTGGCGGGCCTCCCGCAGCGGGTTCATGAGCGCGTCGTAATCGGCGATACTGCGCGAGGCTCGCACCATCGATCGCCCTGCCCAGTCGGTCCTGAAGGAACCTGGCTCGACTGCCGTCACATATATGCCGAAATTCTTGACCTCCTTTGCCAGGCTTTCAGACAGGCCCTCCAGCGCGAACTTGCTCGCATGATAGAGGCCAAGGCCCGGCATGGTGATGATCCCGCCCATCGAGGTGATGTTGATGATCCGGCCGGCGCGGCGCGCGCGCATATGGGGCAGAACTGCTTTCAGGACCGAGAAAGCGCCAAAGACATTGACATCGAACTGGCGCTTGATGTCCTCGATTGTCGACTCCTCGATCAAACCTTCGTGCCCATAGCCCGCATTGTTGATGGCGACGTCGATCGCGCCGACCTCCCGCTCGATCCGATCGATGGTGGTCGGCACCGCGTCGGCATCGGTCACATCGAGCAGGATGCCATGCGCCCGCCCCGGAGCCAAAGCCTCGAACGCGACGCGCTCCTCAGGCTTGCGCAACGTTCCCGCGACGCTGTGGCCGGCCGCGAGGGCGGCTTCCGAAATGGCGCGGCCAAACCCGCTGCTCACACCGGTGATGAAGAAAAGTCTAGATGTGGCCATGATGGTTCTCCTGCGCTCTGCGGTACAGATACGAACGCTGGCCAACCCAGATAAGTATGACAATGCCTGACAGGTCTTGAAGCAGGGCTAATCAATCGTGCGCCCTGCGGGTTAGCGATTATGCGGCAGCGCTTACAAAGCCATGCACGATTGCGTCGGTTATCAGGTCCTCGCCGACCCGTCATAGCCCGAGACGGCGTTCAATGCGCGTCGTGTCAGGCATTCGGCGTCGGGAGATCTAGATGCGTGTTCAGCTACGCCGAGGCGTCGTTCTACTCATAACGACCGTCATTCTCGGAGCCGGCTGTGTCGTCTTCTTTCTCGGCGGCGAGAACCGACCGGCGCGAGTCCAGGCGGACGCCGACGCGCCTGTCCAGGCTTCCGTGGCGGCGATTGCGCGACGCGACGCCGATCTCTGGCAGGAATTTTCCGGCCGCTTCGAGGCTGTCGAAGCCGTCGAGGTACGCGCCAGAGTATCCGGCGCGATCCGCTCAATATACTTTCGGGAGGGCGCCCTTGTCCGCCGTGGCGACCTCCTCCTCCTGATCGATCCCGATCCCTATCGTGCCGAGGTTGACCGTCTGGCCGGACAAGTCGCGGCCGCCGAAGCGCGCGCCCGTTTTACGCGATCCGAGGCGGATCGCGCCGATCGCCTGATCGAGACCGATGCCATCGCCGCACGGGACCGCGATCGCCGTGCCAATGATGCCGCAGAGGCTGCAGCCAATCTTCGCACGGCACGCGCGGCGCTGCGAGCTGCGCAGCTCAACCTTTCCTACACCCAGGTGCGAGCGCCGATTGCGGGACGGATAGGGCGGCGCGCGATCACCCCAGGCAACCTGGTCGATGCCGGTCCGGGCGCGCCCGTCCTTACGACCATCCTCTCGGTCGATCCGATCTATGCTGGCTTCGAGGCGGACGAAGATACCGTCGCCCGGGCGCTCGCCAGTATCAGAGGCAATCGCAGCCACGTCGGGACCATCCCGGTGAGCGCGATGCTCGATGGCGCGCCCATGCCGATCGTGGGGCACCTGCAACTCGTCGACAACCAGGTCGACGCCCGAGCCGGCACCGTTCGGTTGCGCGCCACCTTTGCCAATCCGAACGGCCTGTTCACACCCGGCCAATTCACTCGGATCCGCCTCGGACAGGCGCACCGCGAGCCCGTCATTCTGGTCCCCGAAGCCGCGATCGGCACCGACCAGAGCCGCCGGTTCGTCCTTGTCCTCGGACCCGATAATCGAACGATCTACCGCGAGGTTCAACTCGGCCAGCTCCTCGACGGCATGCGCGTCGTGACCCAGGGACTCCGGCCGGGCGAGCGGATCGTCATCTCCAACCTGCAACGGCTGAAGCCTGGAGCGCTCGTGCAGCCCCGCAATGCGCCCATGGCCGTCCAGGCGAGCTGAGCCGATGTCGATCTCTCCATTCTTCATCCGACGCCCGATCTTCGCGGGCGTGCTGTCAGCGCTGATCTTCATCGCCGGGCTGATCGCCATCCCGAACCTTCCGGTCTCCGAATATCCCGAAGTCGTGCCACCCACGGTGATCGTCACCGCGCGCTATCCGGGCGCCAGTCCGACCGTCATTGCCGAAACGGTGGCGACGCCGATCGAGGAATCGGTCAACGGCGTCGAGAACATGCTCTATATGAGCAGCCAGGCCACGACCGACGGCCTGCTGACTCTGGTGGTCACCTTCCGGCTAGGCACCGATCCGGACCTTGCCACCGAGCTCGTCCAGAATCGCGTCCAGCAAGCTGAGGCAAGACTGCCCGAGGCGGTGCGCCGGCTTGGCGTCACCACGATCAAGAGCACGCCGGACCTCACCCTGACCGTGCACATGTTCTCGCCCGGCGGGCGCTACGACATGAACTATTTGCACAATTACGCGCTGCTCCACGTCCGCGACCGGCTGGCCCGGATCCCGGGTGTAGGCCAGGTCACCATCCGGGGTGCCGGCGATTACTCGATGCGTATCTGGCTGGACCCCGAGAAGGTCGCCGAGCGCGGGCTCGCGGCATCCGACATCGTCAATGCGATCCGTAACGAGAATGTCGAAGCCGCCGGCGGCGCCCTGGGCGCCACGCCTTCGGCCAAGGGCGTCCAGACCCAGCTCACCGTCAACGTCCAGGGCCGGCTCCGTGACCCGGAGGAGTTCGGTAACATCATCGTCCGCACCGCCCCGGATGGCGCGATCACGCGCCTGCGGGACGTCGCCAGGGTCGAGCTGGGGTCCGCGGAATATGCCGTCCGGTCGCTCATGGACAACCAGCCTGCCGCCGCGCTCTTCGTCCTTCAGGCGCCGGGCTCCAACACCGTGGAGATCGGACGGCAGGTCCGCAAGGCCATGGAAGAGCTCAAACAAGGAATGCCTGACGGAGTCGACTATCGCATCGTGTTCGATCCGACCCAGTTCGTGGTGGCGTCAATCGATGCTGTCGTCCACACCCTGTTCGAGGCCGTGCTGCTCGTCGTCTTGGTGGTGATCCTGTTCCTCCAGACCTGGCGCGCATCGATCATCCCCCTGATCGCGGTCCCGGTCTCGATCGTCGGCACCTTCGCGGTGATGGCGCTTTTGGGATATTCGATCAATGCGCTCACCTTGTTCGGCCTGGTGCTGGCGATCGGCATCGTCGTCGACGACGCGATAGTCGTGGTCGAGAATGTCGAACGCAACATCGAGGGCGGCCTCGAACCCACAGAGGCGGCTTTGCGCGCGATGCGCGAAGTCACCGGCCCCATCATCGCCATCGCGCTGGTGCTGGTCGCGGTATTCGTTCCGCTTTCCTTCACGACCGGACTTACCGGCCAGTTCTACCGGCAGTTCGCGATGACCATCGCAATCTCGACGGTCATTTCCGCGATCAATTCGCTGACCCTCTCGCCCGCGCTCGCCGCGCTGCTCCTGAAGACCCCTGACGCTCCCAAGGATTGGCTCACCCGCCAGTTGGACCGGGCCTTCGGACGCTTCTTTGGCTGGTTCAACCGCGGCTTCCGTCGGGCAGGCGAACGCTATGGCGGTGGGCTCGAACGAATCGTCACACGCCGGGTCGGAGTTATGCTCGTCTATGGAGCGCTGGTGATCGCGACTGCGATCCTCTTCCGCATGGTCCCCGGCGGCTTCGTACCGCAGCAGGACCGGACCTATCTGATCGCCAGCGCGACGCTACCCGATGGTGCCACGCTCGATCGCAGCGAGGCCGTGATCCGCAAGATGACCGAGATCGCGCTCAAGGACCCCGATGTCCGCGCTTCGCTTGCGTTCCCGGGGCTTTCGGTCAACGGTCAGCTTAACAGCACCAATGCCGGCATCGCCTTCATCAACCTCAAGCCCTTTGCGGAACGCCATGGCGCCCTCCACAACGCCGCCACGGTCCGTGCGCGGCTGCTCAAATCCTTCGCGCAGATTGAAACTGCACGCATCGTCATCTTTCCACCGCCCCCGGTGCGCGGGCTCGGGGCTACCGGCGGCTTCCGCCTGCAGATCGAGGATCGGGGAGCGCTTGGCTATGGTGCGCTCGATACCGCGGTAAAGGCCTTCCTCGAAAGGGCTTCACAACAGCCCGAACTGAGCGGAATGTTCTCATCCTTCCAGGTCAACGTGCCCCAGGTGGAAGCCGACGTCGACCGCGCGCGCGCGCGCCAGCTTGGTGTCGCCATCCCCGACATCTTCAGCACGCTCCAGGTCTATCTCGGCAGCTTCTACGTGAACGACTATACCCAGTTCGGCCGGACCTATACCGTCCGCGCCCAGGCGGATGCCCCGTTCCGCGCCTCGATCGGGGATCTGGGCGCACTCAAGGTGCGCTCTGCAAGCGGCGAGATGATCCCGCTCGCAGCGCTCATGACGATCCGGCAAAGTGCGGGCCCCGAACGCGCGATGCGCTACAATGGATTCCCCACCGCCGATGTCAGCGGCACAGCCGCGGTCGGCTATTCCTCCGGCCAGGCACAAGCCGCGATCGAGCGCGTCGCCGCCGAGACTTTGCCGCCGGGCATCGGCTATGAATGGACCGATCTCACCTATCAGCAGATTCTGACAGGCTCGAACGGCCTTTGGATCTTTCCGTTGGCGCTGATCCTCGTCTTCATGGTCCTGGCCGCGCTCTACGAGAGCCTCATCCTGCCGCTCTCGATCCTGATGATCGTGCCGATGGCCGTCCTGTCCGCCCTCACCGGCATCTGGCTGACGGGCGGCGACAACAACATCTTCACCCAGATCGGGCTGGTGGTGCTGATCGGGCTGTCGGCCAAGAACGCCATTCTCATCGTCGAGTTCGCCCGCGAGCTGGAATTTGCCGGCCGCACCCCGCTCCAGGCGGCGCTCGAAGCGGCACGCCTCAGGCTGCGGCCAATCCTCATGACGTCCTGCGCCTTCATCATGGGGGTGATCCCGCTAGTTATCTCGACCGGCGCCGGCTCGGAGGTTCGCCGCGTCATGGGCGTGACCGTGTTCAGCGGCATGCTCGGTGTGACGCTTTTCGGCCTCGTCCTGACGCCGGCTTTCTACGTCGCACTGCGCAAGCTCGCGGGCAACCGGCCGCTCGCCCATCATGGCGGACCGAGCGACACTTTCGCCGAACCCCTGGCTCACCCCGCCGAATGACGCAGAAAAGCACCATGCCGGCATTCATCCTACATCGTCGCTTCATGGCGGCCGCCGCAACCCTTTCGCTCGGCGGCTGTGCGGTGACGCCACCACTGCCGACTGGACTACCTCCAACACCCACCGCCTTTCATGCTCAAGCGACGACCGGCGAACCGACAGCGCCCGTGATAGCCGATGGCCGCTGGTGGAAGGCTTTTGCCGACCCAATCCTCGATCGTCTGATCGCGCAGGCCGAAGCCCGCAACGACACGATCGCCATTGCCGCCGCCAATCTCGACCGCGCCCGCGCCGATTTGCGCGGCGCTCGTGCCAACCAGGCTCCCCAGCTCGGCGTCAGTGCCACTGCGGTGCGAGGCGACGGCATTGGCGGCCAGCCGATCACCACGCTCCCCGGTCCCAACGATCTGGGCCAGGCCGGCGTCGAGCTCTCCTATGAGGTCGACTTGTTCGGGCGATTGCGACAAGGCACCCGCGCAGCCGCGCTGGACGCGCAATCGCAGGCCGAGTTGTTGCGCAATGCCCGGCTTCTGGTTCAGGCGCAGCTTGCCACGACCTATTTCGCGCTACGGGCCGCCGATGATGAAAGCGCCGTGCTCGACGACACCATTTCCAGCTATCAGCGCACCCGCTCACTGATCGCAGCCCAGGTCGGAGAGGGCGAACGAAACCCAATCGACCTTGAGCGCGCCGACGGGCAGCTCTCCGATGCCCGGAGTGAACGCACGGCACTGCGCCGCGATCGGGCAGCCCTTGCCAACGCCCTTGCCGTGCTGGTCGGTGAACCAGCATCGACCTTCGACGTCGCACCGCAACTTCCCCTGACGGCACCGCCCATCGTGCCCCTGGGACTGCCAAGCGAAATGCTCCAGCGCCGACCTGACATCGCTGCAGCCCAGCGGACGATGCTCGCCGCTCAGACCCGCGTCGGCATCGCTCGCGCACAATGGTTTCCCTCGCTCGCGCTCACGGCGCGGGGGGGAGGGACCTCCGCCGATCTCGGGTCCTTGCTCGCGAGTGGGGCGCAAGCCTGGTCGGTGGGCGCCTTGCTGGCGGGAACGCTCTTCGATGGCGGACGCCGGTCTGCCAACACCGCCCGGGCGCGGGCGGATCTTGACCGCAGCTTCGCCGAATATCGCGGCGCTGTGCTGGCCGCGTTTCAGGATGTCGAAACCCAGCTTTCAGCCCTGCAAACGCTCGACCGGGAACGGGCGGAGCGTGAGCGAGCGGTGGCCGCTTATGCGCGCGCGGCCCTAATAGCCCGAACACAGTATCGCGACGGCGAAACCGGCCAGCTCGAGTTGCTCGACACCCAGCGCAACGAACTCACGGCGCGCCGTCGCTTGGTACAGATTGTCGGCGCCCAGCACCAGGCGACCGCGTTGCTGATACGTGCGCTCGGCGGCGACTGGCCGGCACCCGTAAGCAGCTCTTAAGAGCCCTTCGCTGAATCCACGGCTAATCCTCGGTAATCAGCGCTGCTATTCGCTCCGTCGACGCAAACGGAGCTTCGAGCAATGCCGCAGAAAATCTGGTTTATCACCGGCGCCTCATCGGGCTTCGGCCGTGGTCTGGCCAAAGCGGTGTTGGACCGCGGCGACAAGGTGCTGCTGACCGCCCGCAATCCGTCCAGCCTGGACGATCTCGTGGCAGCCTATCCTGGCAATGCGCTCGCTGCAGCGCTCGATGTGACCAAGACGGATGAGGTTCGAGCAGCCGTCGAGGCGGCGGTATCGGCCTTCGGCGGTATCGATGTTCTTGCCAATGTCGCGGGCTACGGCCTGATCGGCGCGGTCGAGGAATGCACGCCTGAAGAATATCGTCCGCTGTTCGAGGCTAATCTGTTTGGCCTGATCGAGGTGACGCGTGCCGCGCTGCCGAGCCTGCGTGAGCGCAAAGGGCGGATCGTGCAATTCTCGTCGACGCTCGGCATGCTCGGCCGGGCGGGCTTCGGACTCTATAGCGCCGCCAAGTTCGCGGTTGAAGGTCTCTCGGAGGCGCTCGCGGCCGAGGTCGAGCCGCTCGGCCTCCATGTCATCATCGTCGAACCGGGGGCGTTTCGAACCGATTTTCTCGACCGCTCCATCGCCGTCGCCGAACAGAGCATCGACGCCTATGCCGAGACGGCCGGCGCCGTGCGTGCAGGCGCACTTGCGAACAACGGCCACCAAGGCGGTGATCCCGCCAAAGGCGTTGCTGTAATCCTCCAGGCAGTCGATGCCGAGACCCCGCCATTGCGGCTCGCATTGGGTCTGGACAGCTACCGCAACAACCGAAGCAAGATCGCACGCGCGACCGGCGACTATGACGCCTGGGCCGCGCTCGGCACCGCGACCAGCTTCGACGCTTGATCCCCTCTCAACCAAAGCCCAGGAGCTTCCATGCAGACCCAAGCCTTTGCGGCGGCTACGCCGACCAGCCCTCTTGCGCTCACCACTATTGATCGCCGCGAGCCGAACCCGGCGGATGTCGCGATCGATATCCTCTATTGCGGAGTCTGCCATTCCGACCTGCACACCGCGCGCGGCGAATGGCCGGGCGTCCTTTTCCCCAGCGTGCCGGGGCATGAGATCGTTGGCCGCGTGAAGTCGGTCGGCACGTCGGTGACGAGGTTTGCCCCGGGACAGATCGTCGGCGTCGGGTGCATGGTCGACAGTTGCCGTCGCTGTGCTCCCTGCGAGCAGGGCCACGAGCAATACTGCCAGGGGGAACACGGCTTCATCCAGACCTATAATGGCGGCGCCAAGGGCGGTACCGGAAACACGTTCGGCGGATATTCGGCCCATATCGTGGTGGATCAGGACTTCGTGCTGGCGATCAACCATCCGGAGGATCAGCTCGCCGCGGTCGCGCCACTGCTCTGCGCCGGTATCACCACCTGGTCGCCGCTCAAGCACTGGAACATTGGGCCGGGCAAGAAGGTCGGCATTGTCGGCATTGGCGGGCTGGGACATATGGGCGTGAAGCTCGCCCATGCGCTCGGTGCTCACGTTGTCGCGTTTACGACCTCGGAATCCAAGCGGGCGGATGCCCATGTACTCGGCGCCGACGAAGTGGTTGTCTCTCGCGATGCAGACGCCATGGCAGCCCGAGCCGGCACGCTCGACTTCATCCTGAACACAGTCGCAGTCAGCCACGATCTCGACGCCTATACGAACCTCCTGACGATCGATGGCACGATGGTGCTGGTCGGCGTCCCGGCCGAGCCCCATCCGTCACCTTCGGTCGGCAATCTCATCTTCGGTCGCCGCGCGATAGCGGGATCGGTGATCGGCGGTATTCGCGAGACCCAGGAGATGCTCGACTTCTGCGCCGAGCACGGGATCGTGTCCGATATCGAAACGATCGCGATCGACACCATTAACGATGCGTTCGAACGCGTCCTGAGAAGCGACGTCAAGTATCGCTTCGTGATCGACATGGAGACCCTCGAACAGGCAGCCTGATCGCCAACCGAGCAGGCCGTCGCTCCTCGTCCCGAGTGGCGAGGAAGCGACGGTCGATCGCCATGGCAACACGCAACGTCAGTCGTTGAGGATCTCGTTGAACTCGAGGACGTTGCGATCCGGGTCGCGGATAAAGCATACCTTGCGGCGGCCATGGCCGAACACGCTCGGACCTTCGGTGATCGGGATGTCCTGCTCACCGAACCATTCGACCAGATTGTCCATGTCCTCGATGATGAAAGCAGCGTGGGTATAGCCCGGCCACTTCTCCTTCACATCCATCAGTACGTTTCCGCCCTGAGGCTGCTCGCCATTGTAAATGAGGTGGATGCGAAGGCCGGTACCGTTCACCAGACCGCGCGCGCGGAACTGCGGCTGATCCTCGTCCGGGTCCATCACGAAGCCAAGCTTCGCATAGAAGGCCTCTGCCTCTGCGAGGTCGGTCACGCGGATGCCGACATGATCGAATTTCAGACTATCGAACATAACATTCTCCATGATTCAGTATGTCGCGTCGGCTGGCCCGCCGGCGCGCAGCGAGCAAAGCAGGGAAGCGGACTTGTAGCGGGCCACGGCTCCCAACCATTCGACATAGGGGCAGCGGCTGTCGAAGGTGTGCCGCTTGGCGTGGATTGCAGCGATCGTTTCCTTGACCGCCGCATCCACCTCCCAGCTGCTGAGTTCCGGGCCATGATACTCGAAAAAGACCCGCAGCCACTGGGAGGACCAACGGAGGACCTCCCGATAAGCCACGCCATCTCCGCCCTGGGCTCGCAACATCGCCTCTCCAGGAACGTCGGCAATCGGCACGGATCTCCTGTCTCGCCGGACGCGTGACCTCGATCCCGGCAACAGCGATCGAAGGCCTCCCCAGCGCCCCTTGATCTCCGGCGGACCCGCCGGGGCAGGGGCGTTCATCGCCAATCTCGATTGCATGTAGGACATGGGCGGCCTCCCTTCGTGGACGGCCTCCTTTTCGCTCAGGAACGCGATGGTGATAATCGTCGTCCTTCGCAGATCATTACTGCACAGGTCGCAATAACGTCGTTGTCGGGCTTGCCGCGACGACGCGGCAGACCTTGCTGGATCTGGGGAGATGTTGCCATGGCGCCGTGCGTCGGGACCGTCCAATCCACTACAAACAATCGGAATTTGTCGAACCGAGCGAGCTTGGTTCAACGCTGCTGTAACTTCCCGGCTTTTGATGACGAACTGGTCAGCAGCCGGTTGATCGGTCTCGATTAGGATTTGACGGTGCTGAAACGCTTCCTTCCCCTCTTGCTCCTGCTTGGAGCCTTGGCTGGCCTGCTCGGCCAGGAGGCGGCGTTCGCGCGTGGTCAGAGTCTGACGGGACCGATCGCGGCCACGCAGCACATGGACCATATGAACGGCGCGGATTGCGCAGGGATGCTGATGGAGTCGCCCTCTCACGACGGCAAATCCATACCTTGCAAAGGCATGACGCCGGATTGCATGTCTCAGATGGGCTGCGTTTCGCCTGTCCTTCTAAACGAAGGCACGGTTCCATTGGCCCTCGCGCCATTTGTATCCATGCGGCCATTCGAATCTTCGACCTCGCGTCTCATCGGCCGTTCCTATGCTCCCGAGCCCAACCCCCCGAGCCTCCTGAACTGACTTCGTAACATGCGCGAACGCGCTGTGGAGATCGCAGTCGATCCCCCGCAGCAGCGCCCACGCACCCCACTGTTCGAATTCAATTCAAGGATGACCATCATGAGCAAGTATTTCACTACCGCCGCCACGATCGCGGCCACGACATCCATCCTCGCCGCAGTTGCGGCAATCTTCGCCACGCCTACCGCTGCGATGGCTGCGGACCTACCCAATGCCGTCGGCCATTACGAGTGGCACGCCGCCCCGCAACAGGGGCCGCGCGCTCCGCTCCAGCCGCCCGTGCGCGTCTGGGTCGATGCATCCGGTAAGCGGTCCGCTGGCATGGCAGCACCAGCAATGGCTGCCAATGGGCCTGGCCACTATGAGTGGCGCACCGTCCCGCAATATGGCCCACGGGCAACGCTTCGGGCGCCGATGCGGACATGGGTGAGCGACGCCAGAACGGCCACGATCCCAGCGCAAGGCGGTGCCGTGTCGATGGCTTCGGACACGCAGCCGCAGAGCTAATAGTCACGATCTCAGCCGGCAGTGCCCTTACGCACTGCCGGCATGTGTTAACCACTGACGACGGGCACCTCCACAAAACGGATTGATACGGGTCCGTCCCACTCGGTATCTTTGTCAACGCGATCGACTGGGCGCGTGAGTTGGATCCACAGACCCGAGCCGCGCCCGCGTCATCGGTCCACCCGGCCCGCCCAGTCTGTGCAACCGATGGCCGCCCCAGTCCCTTCCATCGATCCAGCGCCGGCACCCGGCGTGGCGTACTCCTCCACCATCGACGGAGGGAAAATCTCCAATGATCCGTACCCTGTTGATCCTGCCGGCGGCATCCACGCTGGCGCTTACCGCCTGCCGCGAAGGTCGAGTGCCGGGCGATGCTTAAGGCGATGGGCAGATCAAACGAAGATCTGCCCGACGCCGGCATTCGCACCTCGCACAAACATACTATTACAATCAGATGGCCTCGAGCCCTCGAGCGGCGGCATCGGCCGTGTCTTCCGGCCGCGTGTTGAACGCAATCGCCGTTCCTGGCGCCGCCCTATGAACGATGTTCACCACCGCCTCGAACAGGACCAGCCCTTTCGGCGGGATTCTGAGACCGCCGCCGATTACCACACAGTCATAGGCCACGCCTGCCAACTGCTTTTGGAGCACGGCGCTTCCCTCGTCGTCGGGCGTGATCATGCAGGTATCGCCGTGCCACCCGCGTTCCTCGATCTTCTTCACAGCGACCGCGATGCCGGCATTGATCTTGTCGGCATCGAACCCCTGCGGCAGCGACGGATCGGAGAAGTCCACGGTTTCCGGCTTCTGCCCGACGACAATATGCGGGGCCTCGGCCATCCGCTCCGCTGTGACGAGCGCCAGACCGCCGCCGGCGGAGTCACCGACGATAGCGATCCTGGAGACGCCACCACTCGCCAAGCCGCGATAGGCAGCTTCGGCATCATCGACCGCCGCAGGGAAAGGCCGTTCCGGCGCGAGGCCATAATCGGCAACGAATGCGGCCTCCTTAGCGCGCTCGGCGATCTGACCCGCAAAGTGGCGATACGCCTGCGCCGATCCGACGACATAGGCGCCACCGTTGAGATAGAGAATTGCGGCGTCCGGGTTGGCATCTGCGGGACGGCACCACCAGCCGGGGACGCCACCCACGGCTGCCTCCTCATAACCGACGCTGTCCGCCGCAGGCGTCTTGGCCATAAGCTCGTCCAACGCCGCACGGCCACCCGGTCCGAGATCGGCGGCCGACTGCAATGCGATCATAGCGCGCATCGCCAGCATCGCCTTGCGGACAGTTACAAGAATCGCTCGCCAGCGTGGTCACGGAACCGATCGGCTGAGCGGACATAGTCCACGAGGATCTGCACCGTTTTGTGCCGACTAACCTCCTGCATCTTGAAGATCGTCGCGCCCTGGCTTGCCGCTTCAGTGAGGAAGCCCGCGCGCAGCGAATGCCCGGCAAACTTGGTCGCGTCATAGCCTGCCGCGGCGGCACAGCGTTTGACCAGGCGCACCACGGCTTTATCGGACATCGGATCATCAGTGAGCTGATCTCTTCGGGTGAGCCGGCGAAACAACGGCATTGCGGCGTCTTCAGCCGGGGTACGGACGATGTCGGTCTCGAGCGTGCGGACCGCCGCGATCCACTCGAGCAACAGCGCCTTGGGCCGGATGCGCGTACCTTCCGGTATGGCAATGGTCGCACCCTCGCCAGACTGGTCTGTCTTCGTCGTGCCAAGATAGAGTTCGAGGCCTTGGTCTAGGACGCCGATGCTTTCGAGCTTCAGCGCGACAATCTCGGATCGGCGCAGTGCTGCCGCCATGCCGATCGCGAGGAGCGCGCGATCGCGCTTTTGACGCAGGCCATCACCTTCGATTTCGGCCAGCATCTCGCGAAGTGCAGAGGCGTCGGCGGCATCCTTACGGGTTTTCTTGATCTTCTTGTCGTTGCGGATGCCGGCGAGTGCCTCACGCAACCCGCCGGCCTCTGGATGCGCGCCCGGCGCCGGAAAATTGTTGGCGCGATGATAGTGCCCTATCGCGGCGACGCGGCGCTCGACAGTGCTGGGCTTGGCACCAGCGTGCGCCTGGTTGGCGACGAACGCGGCGATCTGCTCGGGATGCGCCGGCATCGGCGGAAGTCCGCGCGAAGCGCACCATTCGGCGTAGATCGCCCAGTCCGATGCGTAGGCGCGGTGCGTCGCGGCGGATCGGGCGGCTTTCTTATATCCAGCGGCGCGCTCGATATCTTCCTGCAGGACGGCGAGCATGCCCTCGGCCGGAACAAGCGCCGGCAGCGCCGTCTCGACGGGGCCGTTCGGGACTTCATCGGAAGTTGGGTCTTGCAAGAGCTGCGCCATTCGGTGAACTGGTTCTTTGGGGGCATTTTGGCACCCTTTCCCGGCCGGCTCAAGTCTGTCCGATAAGGAACATTATCGTACAGACAGGATTTCCAGCTTTGTCCCTTATCCGTTTGCGACATATTTCGTCCCCATGATACAGATACGCCCTATCAATGTATCATGAGGCGATATCCGTACATGAATGCGCAACGTGGCAAACTCGTCAGTGGCGGCAGGCTCCAGCTTCCAGCGGAGATGCGCCGCGAACTCGGTCTGGTGGACGGCGACGTCGTGGTGATGAAGATCGTTGATGGCGTGATCGAGGTCCGCCCGCTGAAGGACGCGATCGCCCGCGTGCAATCCCGGCTGCGCGAGTTTACCGGCGACGAAACCGGCCGGACTTCGGTCGATGGCTGATCCAGCCTATATCCTCGACGCCTCGGCCGTTCTCGCATTGATGCTCAGCGGACCCGGCGCCGGCCAGGTCGAGGCAGTGTTCGGCGATGCCTGCGTGAGCAGCGTGACGTTGAGCGAGGTGATTGCGCAACTCCAGGCCCGTGGCGTGCCCGATGAGATGATCGACGCGAGCCTGGCCGATCTCGACATGGACATTGTTCCCTTCGACGGTCGGCAGGCCGACGTCGCCGGCAAGCTGCGGAACATGACCTACGCCTACGGCCTCGGCGCCGACGATCGCGCTTGCCTCGCGCTTGCGTGGTTGACCAAGGCGACCGCGGTCTCGGCCAATCCGAAATGGCGGTCGCTGCGCAGCGACATCAAGCTGATGCTCGTAGCTCCGGAGCAGGAATCGGAACCGTGAGCCGGCAGGCTATCTAACATTAGATGGACATTTAACAGTAGTGATGTTAAATGGCGTTCATGATGTTAGAAGCCGTCGACAAGCAGCGCCTGGATGGTCTCGCCGAGGCCGCCGAAGCCTATGTCCGCGGCGCTTTCGGGCTCGGCCTGGGCTTGCAGCCGTTGGCGCCGGCGAACCTCCCCCATTTCCTTCTCGATCGCTATCGATTCTGGCAAGGAGCGCTCCAGGATCATCCGGTCATCCTTATGGAAATGAAGGGGCAAGGCCGAGGGGTGACCGCCGATCTGCTCAAACACCGCGACCTGGTGCGCCGCCACCTCGGCGTCCCGCTCGTTCTCGCGCTCCTCGACAGTGTGCCGACGGCAATACGCAAGCAGATGGTCGAGCGGAAGATCGGTTTTCTCGCCCCCGGTGCGCAGATCTACGTTCCCGAGGCGTTGCTCGATTTGCGCGAGCGCGCACCAGCCATCACGCACGACCCGGGGGCGCAGCTTACCCCCAGCGCGCAAGTCCTCGTGTTGGCAGCCCTCCTGGGTGAGCCCATCGACGGCGCGAATCTCACCGAGCTCGCCCTACGGTTCGGCGTTGCGATCATGACCATGACGCGCGCGCTGGATGAACTCGAAGCGCTCAAGATCGCCAAGTCGAAGCATGTCGGGCGGCAACGCCGATTGAGCCTCCAATATACGGGACGCGAGCTGTGGCATGCCGTCGAGGCACGTCTTCAATCTCCTGTCCGAAAGGTGCGCGAGGTCAAAGGCCGATTGCCCGACGAGGTCGCGCCGCTCGCGGGCGAGAGCGCGCTTGCCCACTATACGATGCTGTCTGAACCGCGCATCGCACGCCGAGCGCTCGCTGCCGCGCGATGGAAGCACATCACCGGGCAGTTCGGTCTTGCACCAGCCACGCCCTTCGACCACGACCGCGTCGAGATCGAGACTTGGAGCTACGATCCGCACGTGCTCGCCCGCCAGCCGGCGGTCGATCGCCTCTCGCTCTACCTCAGCGTCCGGCATGATCCGGACGAACGTGTCGCGCAGGCGGCTGCACAACTCTTGGAGACCTTCGAATGGTGATTGGCGTTGACCGCTTCCGCGCGCATTTTGAAGGATATGATCACCAATAT
>NZ_JBMDIO010000130.1:0-357 GCF_057808725.1 Novosphingobium sp. FG90 | reverse complement strand
CGGGGCTCGCCTCGCTGGGCCATGACGTGAAGATGCTGACGCGCCTGCCGTCCAGTCCCTTGGGCGACAAGGCGCGCGCGGCCCTGAATGCCGCCGGGATCAATACCGCCCACGTCGGGCGCGATACCGGCCGCATGGGCCTCTACTTCCTCGAGAGCGGAGCTGGTCTTCGGCCCTCGTCGATCACCTACGATCGCGGGGGTTCCGTGTTCGCAACCTCCAGGGCGGACCAGTTCGACTTTGCCTCCGCACTCGAGGGCGCCCGACTGCTCCACCTGTCGGGCATCACGCCGGCGCTCGGGCCCGGAGGCGTCGCGCTTGCGCAAGCCGCCGTCGCCGCGGCGACAAGCGCCGGCG